>JBLGCF010000012.1:0-16490 GCA_047617145.1 Thalassomonas sp.
ATGATTATGATGTATAGTATAAATTATTAATTTAGTATACAATTCTGATTAAAAAAACAAGCTGAAAGATGTGGTATTTGATAAAAGTAAACGAAAATTGCTAACAATTGTTGATATTTTTTTAAAGTTAACTTGTTCAATCTACTTGTAATTTTCATACTTTCAACCCACTAAAATAAAGGTCTATGTATAAACTATTTTTCTTTGTTTGTTTTGTTTTTTTGTTTGCTAAAAGTGCAGAATCTCAAACTTCAGACAGTACAAAGGTAAACGATTTGGAACAGCAATTCAGCGATTCTATTGCTCAAATAAATAAGCAAAATGAACATTTAAAAGCATCACGAGATGCTTACAATGAAGGGCTAATTTTATTGCAAAATGAAAGTTATAGTGAAGCGATTCCTTATTTTACTAAAGCAATAGATGTTGATTCAATTTTTTCAGAAGCCTATTTGAGTAGAGCAAAATGCTATGAAAAGTCAGATGATAACTTAGCAATTGCAGATTATTTAATCGTCTTTGGGCTAGATTCCAATAATTTATTCCCTTTATATGCTGTAGCAAGCTTGCAGCTAAAGTCGGATAAAACTAAGGCGAAAGAAATGTACACTACTATTCTATCCCTAAAGGACGGAGAACACAAGGCTATGAGTCAGCTAGGAATTATTGCTTTTTTGAATAATAAATATGTTGTTGCGGAGCAATTATTCACACAATCATTAGCAATTAATAACAATGCTTATACCCTTAATGATAGAGGAAGTTGCTATCGTAAATTAGATAAATTGGACTTGGCAATAAATGATTATTTAGCTGTTATTGTTTTGAATGCTGACTTAGCATTTGTGTACAGTAATTTGGCAAGTGTATATGCTAAACAGGGTGAGGTTGATAAGGCATTGAGTTATTATGATTTGGCAATTTCAAAAGATGCAAATTATGCATTAGCTTATAATAACAAGGCAAGTGTATTGTTGGAAGCACAGGAATTTGGGAAAGCTAAAATTGAAATTGATAGAGCTCTAAATGCAGATGCTGAATATGCTCCAGCCTATAATAATAAGGGGGTGATTAATCATCAAATGAAAAAATATAAAGAAGCTATTGTTGCTTTTGATAAAGCAATTTCTTTGGATAATAGTTATGCAAAAGCTTATTTAAATAGAGGGATAACTAAGCAAATGACTAGAGATGAGGATGGCGCTTGCTCGGATTGGAGTAAAGCAAAAGAATTAGGAATTATGATGGTAAGAAAATACTTAGCAAATGATTGTGAATAGTAAGTGGGTAAAAAATTTATTTCTTTTTAGTTTCTGCTTAATTGCAAGTATTGCTTTTGGGCAAGATATAGCTTTTAAAAATACTAATTTTAAAGAAGATAAACCAGGACTAAAGTTGGCAAAGGAAAGTATAGCAATTGCAGATGAACTTAGAGGTAATGGTGTGGAGAAAATATTGCTTATGCAGGATGCAGATATTATTTTTAGTCAAGCAATTTTTAACTATAATAAGGCGCAAAGCTTTAATCCAAATAATGGGGAACTAAATTATAAAATAGGAAGTAGTTATTTATTTACTAATCAGAGAGAAAAGGCTTTCTCTTATCTGTTAAAAGCAAAGGAATTATCTGCTGAATTGCCTTCTGATTTTTCATTTTATTACGCTATGGCATTGCAGTTAAAAGGTGATTATTTGCAGGCGGGTGAGCAGTTCGAGCAGTTTAAGCTTTCAGCTAAAAAGAAAGTGTATGAGCGTTATGAAGTATTTACTAAAAAATACATTAAAGAGTGTCTTGGAGCAAATGAGATATTGGCTAATTCCCATAGAATCTGGGTAGATAATTTACCTATAAATACTAAGTATGATGAATGGAGCCCTTGTTTGAGTGCTGATGGCGAGCTATTAATTTTCACTTCTAATCAGCCGAATGAGAACCAAGCAGATGAGTTTGGGATTTATGATCAAGATATTTATTATTCTAATTTAAATGCTCGAAAATTTTCAGAAGTATTACCTGTTTCAGAATTAAATACGGAAAATGATGATGTTTCAGGTGGGCTTTCCTATGATGGGCAAAGACTACTTATTTTTAAGCAGGAGGATGGAAATTCAGATGTTTATGAATCTAAATTAAATGGATTGAAGTGGGGGTTGCCTTTGCGAAAAATGGGTGATAAATTAAGAGGAGGAAATACGGATGGAAATGAAACTTTTGCCTCTTTTGATCCGCCAGATGTGAAGGTTTATTATGTTACTGATGGGGGTTATAGTGGTAATAAAAATATCTATTTTTCTGGAGTAATGAATAGAGAGCGTAATCTTTGGGGAAAAGGACAGAGTGCAGGGCATGAGGTAAATACTAAATTTCAGGAAGGATCGGTTTATATTCATCCTGATGGAAAAACTATGTATTTCTCATCTCAAGGGCATAATACGCTTGGTGGTTATGATATTTTTGTTTCTTATGTTGATGATTTAGGGCATTGGGGGGAGCCAATTAATTTGGGTTATCCTATTAACACTTCTTATGATGATTTATTCTATAGTGCTACTGCTAGCGGGAGATATGCTTACATTGCTTCAAATAGAGCAGGAGGAAAGGGCGGTTTGGATATTTATAAGGTAACTTATTGGGGACCGGATAAACCTATGAGTGCAGATGTTCAAGATCAGTTAATTGCTAGTATTGCTAAGCCAGTAAGTGACAATACGATTGCAAAGCCTATTGTAGTTGAGGAGAAGTCATTAACGGTTTTTAAAGGGAAAGTAATTGATGCTATTACCAAGGATCCTATTGAAGCGGCAATAGAAATTATATTGAATGAAACAGGGAAAATTTACACTTCATTTCATTCCAATAGCGCTACAGGTAAGTTTTTATTATCGCTTCCTGCTGGGGCTAACTATGGAATTTCAGTAGCTGCTGATGGTTATTTATTTCATTCAGAGAATTTTGATTTACCAAAAGGGGATGGTTTTAATAGTGTGAATAAAGATATTGAGCTGAAAAACATAAAGGTAGGAAGTAATATTGCGCTTAGAAATGTATTCTTCAATACAGGAAAATGGGAAGTGAAAGATGATTCCTATGCTGAGTTAGCGCGTTTAATTTCCCTTATGGCTGATGTTCCTGCTTTAAAGATTGAGATTTCAGGACATACGGATAATGTGGGTGCAGAATCGTTTAATGAATTGCTTTCGCAAAGGCGAGCGGATGCAGTAGTCAACTATCTAGTAGAGAAAGGAATAGATAAAAAAAGATTGTCCGCAAAAGGTTACGGACAATCTAAGCCTGTTGATTCTAATGATACTGCTGAAGGGAGAGCCTTAAACAGAAGAACTGAATTTGAAATTATTGAAAATTAATTGCAGGGCGATACTCTTTAGAGCTTTGCCTTGTATTAGTTTATTTGATAATAATTTTTTGCGTTTTACTTTCTGATTTAAGAATGTAAATTCCTTTATTCAAATGAGAAATATCTGTAGTTTCATTATTAGTTGTAAGAACTAACTTCCCGCTTATATCATATATTGAAACAGAATTAGTCATTTCAATTATTTTGGTAACGGTATTGAACGTAAAGTCATTTTGTGTTGTTAAATCATTAACAGCATTAATTACTGCTTCACTTACAGTTAAATTAGATGAATGGTAATTGTCCCCCATATTATTACCATTACTATTTGCAGCAATAAATGCTCCATAAAAAGTTATATCTCCAGTACCAGTGTTTGGTGCTTCCCAATCCATTGACCAGCTCCTTGAATTACTGCCAGATGTTCCTCCTGACTTATGGGTTATTGCTGTATTATTATTTGTAAATTTCATTTCAGCACTATTAGTAACTAAGAAGCTTCCTGTTTTTGCATTTCCAGAATTTCTTTCAGCTGTAATTTCAAATCCAAACTTAATTATTCCTGAATGATTAACGTTTGCTGTAATTGTATATACTTGATTAGGAATGTATCCACTTGTAGGTATATTTGTTGTAATGGCTGAACCTGTTGCCGCTCCTGCATAATGACAGCCCGTACAACTTGCGCCATCATTTGGTGAGTCTGTTTTTCCTCCAGGAGAACCGCCAGCATTGGAAATAGAAGTTGTTGGGTAAAAGAATATTGCTATTGCAATAGTAATTGGTATAAGGAGTAAAGATTTTTTCATGATTGAATATTTTTATTTAGGCAAATATATAAATATGATATTATTTTATGAAACTTTGCTTTTAAATTAATAATGGATATATTTGCGTTAATGACTACAAAATCAAAAATACTTGATGTACAAGAGATAGATCAGAAGCTAAAACGATTGGCTTGGCAGGTGTATGAACAGAATTCAGCTGAAAAAGAAATTATTGTAGTAGGAATTTCTGAAAGAGGATTGATCTTAGCAAAAAAACTAGCTACTCATCTTCAAGAAATATCTAAAATTAAAACAAAGATTGCTCATCTGGAATTGGATAAAGATAGTCCTTATAATAAGGAGGTGGATTTGAATTTAGAAGAGGAATATTACGCCAATAGAGTAGTGATTCTTGTGGATGATGTATTAAATTCAGGGAAAACCTTAATGTATGCAGCAAAACATTTTTTAACAACACCACTTATAAGGTTAGCTATTATGGTATTGGTGGACCGTAATCATAACCGTTATCCAATAAAAGCGGATTATATAGGACTTTCTCTAGCAACAACTTTACAAGAATATATTAATGTAAAATTAAAGGGTGCTGATAAGGGTGTGTATCTCTCTTAATATATCCTCCTTATTTTTACCGTCTACTAATATAGTATAATGAGCTAAATTATAAAAAGAGCTTCTTTTTTGAAGTTCTTTTTTTATGTAGGGTTCTAGCTCGTTTTCAGGGATTTTAGTAATTAATGGTCGGCTTTGTGTTTTCTCTTTTAGTCGATTAGCTAAACAATTAGCTGATGCTTTTAAGTAGAAACTTATTCCTTTAGTATTAATTAGATCCATATTATTGTTGTGTATAGGGATTCCGCCACCACAAGCAATAACTGCTTTAGTATTGAGCTGGATTAAAAGTTCAGTTTCCAGTATTCTGAAATGTAATTCGCCATCTTTTTTGAATACTTCTGAAACACTTCTCTTTTCTTTTTTTTCAATCTCTTTGTCGGTATCATAAAAAGGGAGGTACAATTGCTTAGATAATAGCTTGGCAATAGTTGTTTTCCCAGCACCCATATAACCAATAAGATAGACCATAAATAAAGAGTAAATTTAAGATTCAAATTAACGTAATTTATTGTGGTTTTTGCTAAGAAATAAACAGAGATATTTTTATTAAATTTATTTTACAAAATTGTTTCTGATTAAAGAAAAGTAATATATTTGCAGCCGATTTTGACCGACCTGGTAGCTCAGCTGGTAGAGCACCTCACTTTTAATGAGGGGGTCCTGGGTTCGAGCCCCAGCCAGGTCACCAAACCTAAAAGATCCCGCATTAGCGGGATTCTTTTTTTTATATACATTTGCATCCTAAGCCCAGGTGCTGAAATTGGTAGACAGGCATGATTGAGGGTCATGTGTCCTTAGGACGTGAGGGTTCGACTCCCTTTCTGGGCACTTTAGTTAAATAATAATTACTTGGTATTATCAAACGATATTCAAGAAAAATTAAGCAAACACAGAGAAGAAAAAGCAATCACTAGAATTGGCGTACTTGTGGTAAGTTGCTTGGCTTATCTGTAGAGTAAATACTCTTCTCTCATCTCCTTAAAATCTTCTAGTCCCTTTTGCCAACTTGCTTTTATTTCTTTGGCTGTTTTCCCTGCAATAATTTGTAATCTTAGTTTGTCTGTTCCTGCTAGTTTATCAAAAAAGTTATTGAAGAATTTTTCTTTTTTATCACATTGCTTGTAAGCTTCAACTATCCAGTTTAAGTTAATGGCGGTTAAGTAGTTTTCTTGGAATCTTAAATCTGTTCCAAAGCATGCTTTATTTTCATGTTTTGGATATTTACTTCCTGCTCCACTTTTTGGAGTGAAACTATAATTACTTTCCAAATAAGGAGCTCCAAAATGCTGAAAAGGAAAATCCGTTCCTCTACCTACACTTATGTTAGTTCCTTCAAACAAACAAAGGCTTGGATATAAATTTACTGCTCTAGAATTTGGTAAATTAGGAGAGGGTTTTATCGGTAAGTCATAATTTGTATTATGAGTGTAATTTTCCATCTCTATCACAATTAATTTACATCTAGTTGTAATCCAATTCTCTCTATTTATCATTTTGGCATATTCAGCAATAGTCATTCCATGTATAATAGGAATAGGGTGCATCCCAACAAAGGAACGAAAAGCAGTATCTAAAATAGGGCCATCAACATAATATCCATTCGGGTTAGGCCTGTCCAGTACAATTACCGAAACTCCTTGTTCTGCAGCTGCTTCCATAATGTAATGCAAAGTAGAAATATAAGTGTAAAATCGTGCCCCTACATCTTGTATGTCAAATACTAAAACATCAATTCCTTGCAATTGCTCGGGTTTGGGTTTCTTATTACTCCCGTAAAGGGAAATAATGGGTAATCCAGTTCTCACATCTATTCCATCTGCAATTTTTGCTCCTGCATCAGCTATTCCTCTAAAACCATGTTCGGGTGAAAACACCCTCACCACATCAATTCCTAAACTTAATAAACTATCTACTAAGTGGGTATTTCCTATCATTGAAGTTTGGTTGCCAATAACACTAACTTTCTTGTTTTTCAAATGAAGTAAATAAACATCCGTTCGTTCTGCACCTAAAACTATTTTTTGGGCTTGTGTACTAAAAGTGAGTAGTACTAAAGTAATGCAGATTATTTGTTTTATTTTCGCCATCAAGATGAATGTTGAATATTTTATAGCTAAACGCTTATTTACTGCAAAGGAAGAAAATAATTCCTACACTAAACCTATTTTAAGGATAGCAATTTTAGCCATTGCTCTTTCAGTAGCTGTTATGTTGCTTTCAGTAATGGTGGTTACAGGTTTTAAAAATGATATTTCTGATAAGATTATAGGTTTTGGTTCACACATTACCATTTCTTCTTTTTCTGATAATCAGTCCTACGAAACTGAACCTATACAAATATCGGATAGCCTTTATGCAACCTTATTGGCTAATGATCAGGTGAAGCAAATGAGCGCTTTTGCAACTAAAGCAGGAATTGTAAAAACCAAAGATGAAATATTGGGTGTTGTCCTTAAAGGGGTTTCTGATGAATACGATTGGTCTTTTTTTAAGGATAACTTAATTTCGGGTACTTGTCTTAGTTTAACTGATAGTGTAAAATCAAATCAAGTTTTAATTTCTGAAACTAGTGCTAATGTCCTGCAGTTAGGGGTGGGGGATAACTTGATTATGTATTTTGTGCAAGATCCGCCAAGAGTAAGGAAGTTTGAAATTGCAGGGATATATAATACTGCTTTAGCTGATTTCGATAAGCTATTTGTGATGGGAGATATAAAGCATATACAACAACTAAATGCTTGGGAAAATAATCAGATTGGAGGGCTTGAAATTGCAGTGAACGACTTTAGTAATTTAAAGGAAATTACGGAAGAAATATACGAGCAAATCCCTTATGATTTAAATGCTGAAAGTGTAAAAGAAAAAACGCCTCAAATTTTTGATTGGTTAGATTTACAGGATATAAATGTGCGTGTAATTTTAATATTGATGCTGATAGTTGGTGGGGTGAATATGATTACAGCCTTATTGATTTTGATATTAGAACGCACCAAAATGATTGGGATATTAAAAGCATTGGGTGCCAATAACTGGAGTGTGCGTAGGGTATTTCTATACAGTGCCATTCACCTTATCCTAAAAGGATTATTCTGGGGAAATTGTATTGCTTTAGGCTTTGGGTTTTTACAACAACAATTTTCAATTATTAGTTTGGATCCTAGTATTTATTACATGAATACTGTGCCTATCAATTTTGATTTTACAGCAATACTGCTCTTAAATTTAGGGACAATAGTTGTGTGTTATCTTATCTTAATTATTCCTTCAGTAATCATAACAAAAATCACGCCTGTAAAAGCAATTCGCTTTGCCTAATTTTAATAAATTCGCAAGCACAAAAAACAAGAATATCAGCAATGAAATATTATAATAATATATTAGAAACTATTGGAAATACACCACTAGTAAAGTTGAATAAAACAGTAGAAACAGATGCTTTAGTTTTAGCAAAAGTAGAAACTTTTAATCCTGGACATTCCATTAAGGACCGTATGGCACTTAAGATGATTGAGGATGCAGAGCAAGATGGAAGATTGCAGCCAGGAGGAACAATTATTGAAGGGACAAGCGGAAATACAGGAATGGGATTGGCTTTAGCTGCTATACAAAAAGGGTACAAATGTATTTTTGTTATGGCGGATAAACAATCCAAAGAAAAGATGGATATTTTGCGTGCTGTGGGTGCTGAGGTGGTTGTTTGTCCTACTGATGTTCCTCCAGAAAGTAAATTATCATATTACTCAGTTGCAAAACGATTAACAACAGAGACGCCAAATTCATGGTATGTGAATCAGTATGACAACCCTTCCAATGCTGCAGCACATTACGAAAGTACTGGGCCTGAAATTTGGGAACAGACTGAAGGAAAAATTACTCATCTTGTAGTTGGTGTTGGTACTGGAGGTACAATTTCTGGTACGGCAAAATACTTGAAAGAGAAAAATCCTAATGTAAAGGTTTGGGGAATTGATACTTATGGTTCAGTATTTAAAAAATACCATGAAACAGGGGAATTTGATAAAAACGAAATTTATAATTACATTACTGAAGGGATTGGAGAAGATATTTTACCTGAAAATGTGGATTTCAATATAATTGACCATTTTGAAAAAGTAACGGATAAGGATGGCGCTATCATGGCAAGAAGGTTAAGTAGAGAGGAAGGAATTATGGTGGGGTATTCTGCAGGAAGTGCAATTCACGGTTTAAACCAACTAAAAGACAAGTTAAGTAAGGATGATGTGGTAGTTGTTATTTTCCATGATCATGGAACGCGTTATGTAGGAAAGCTATTTAATGATGAGTGGATGAAAAAGATGCATTTTTTATAAATTTGCATATATTTGTTTTTTTAATCTAACTAAATAAACTCAATCACATGAAAAAGAAAATATTATTAATTTTATTACTATCCATAACTACGATTGGATATTCACAAAATTTTGGACTTGGAATCCAATCAAGTTTTTATACTCATGGGATTTCTGCAAAATTAAAGATGAATGATTACCATGCTGTACAAGTAGTAGTTTCTCTATTAGGTCCGTATTCTTCTTATTCTGCCAGATATATGAAGAGCTTTGAAGAACATGATTTAGGTAGTTCAGTAGAATTACAGCCTTATGTTGTCGGTATGGGTAGCTTACATACAATTACTGTACCGAATTATCTTGGTCAAAATACTACAGTTAGTTCCAGTTTTGGTTATGGAATTGGAGGTGGAGTTAGTTGGAGGTTTTCTTCTTTTGAGAATTTTGAGATTAGCAATGAAATTGCATGGACAACTATAGCTACTCCCTTTTATGCAGGCTATACTTGGTCTGCTATACATTTTGGATTTGGTTTGCATTATTATTTAGGAAATTAGAAGGATGACAAAGTATGTAAAATAATATTTTTCTATTTTATAAAGTACCACATCTTTAGTGTAGTTTAAAACTTACTAACATCTTAAAAAGTCAGCCTAAAACTAAAGGGCTGACTTTTTTGTTTTTCTAAATTTACAGTTCTTATTTTAAAGCAGCAAAACAATTCTATGTATCTGATATTCGACACGGAAACCACTGGCTTACCCCAAAACTGGAAAGCACCTTTAACTGATTTTAACAATTGGCCAAGGTGTGTGCAGTTGGCATGGCAGGTGCATGATGTTGTGGGTAAATTGGTGGAAGTAAAAAACTATATCATAAAGCCTGAAGGGTATGATATTCCTTTTAATGCGGAAAAGATACACGGAATTTCTACTGATAGAGCCAACAAACAGGGTATGCCACTTGCTGAGGTGTTGGCAGAATTTGTAAAGGATGTTAAAAAATGTAAATTTGTTATTGGGCACAATGTCTCTTTTGACAACAGCATAGTAGGCTGTGAATTATTAAGGAAAGATATGCCAAATCTGTTGGCTGATTTCCCTGCTTTGGATACCAAAGATGATGCAACTAATTTTTGTGCTATTCCTGGTGGTAGAGGTGGAAAATTTAAATGGCCAAAATTAACGGAATTGCATGTTAAATTGTTTGGTGAGGAATTTGCTGAAGCGCACAATGCATCAGCTGATGTAGAAGCAACTGCTAGGTGTTTTCTGGAACTAATTCGTTTGGAAGTTATTCCTTTTGCTAAAGCTGGAATGACGGCTGATGAGTTACAAAATTATAAAAGTGTAAATCAGAATCCTTTTGAGTTGATTGGATTAAATATTGAGCCTTACAGCCCAGTAGATACCCCTGAGTTACAAGAGGAAATAAGTATAGTCGCGGAGGATAGTACTGTTGAAGCTATTTCAGATTCTCCTTTTGCACATTTGCATTTGCATTCTCAGTTTTCAATTTTGCAAGCTACTATTGATGTGAAGGCTGCAGTAAACAAGGCGGCTGAAATGGGGATGCCTGCGGTAGGGCTTACCGATCATACCAATATGTTTGGGGCTTATAAATTTGCTGATGCCGTGCTGAATCATCCTATAAATGTGGGCTTGGGAAAAGGGGAGACTCCTAAGTTAAAAGCGATTTTAGGTTGTGAGTTGAATGTGTGTAAAAATCATGCTGATAAAACAGTTAAGGATTCTGGTTCTCAAATTCCTTTCCTGTGTAAAAATAAAAACGGATTTCATAATTTGGCAAAGCTATCTTCCTTGGGGAATGTAGCAGGGTTTTATTATGTACCTAGAGTAGATAAGGATTTAATTACGGAACATAAACAGGATTTAATTGCCCTAACGGGTAGTACTTATGGGGCAATCCCAAATTTAATTCTGAATGTTGGGGAAGCTCAAGCAGAAGAAGAATTTAAATGGTGGTACACTACTTTTGGGAATGATTTTTATGTGGAAATTAATCGCCATGATTTAGATGAAGAACGCCATGTAAATAAAGTATTGATAGCGTTTGCAAGAAAGTATGATGTTAAAATTTTGGCTTCTAACAATGTCTATTATTTGGATAAGGAGGATGCTAATGCGCATGATATTTTATTGTGTGTGAAGGATGGAGAACAACAGGGAACGCCAAAAGGAAGAGGAAGAGGATATCGTTATGGTTTTCCTAATGAGGAATTCTATTTTAAATCCTCTCAGCAGATGCAGGAACTTTTTGCTGACTTACCTGAAGCGATTGATAATATTACGGCTTTGGTCGATAAAATTGAACCCTATACTTTGGCGCGTGAAGTATTGTTGCCTAAATTTGATATTCCACAGGAATTTGTGAATGCAGAAGATAAAGTGGATGGAGGTAAAAGAGGAGAGAATGCGTACCTGAAACACCTTACTTATGAGGGGGCTAAGGAGCGTTATGTTGAGATAACAGATGAAATAAAGGAACGGATTGATTTTGAACTGAAAGTTATTGAAAATTCAGGGTACCCTGGGTATTTTCTTATAGTTCAAGATTTTATAAAACAGGCCAGAACTATGGATGTTTCTGTAGGTCCTGGTAGGGGTTCTGCTGCTGGTTCGGTAGTTGCTTATTGCACTACTATCACTAATGTTGATCCTATAAAATACGACCTACTTTTTGAGCGTTTTTTGAATCCTGAGCGTGTATCCTTACCCGATATTGATATTGATTTTGATGATGAGGGAAGGGGGCGTATTATTGATTGGGTAGTAAATAAATATGGAAAAGAAAATGTAGCTCAAATTATCACTTACGGAACTATGGCTGCAAAGTCCTCCATTCGTGATACGGCTAGGGTGTTGGATTTACCCTTGTTTGAAGCGGATAGAGCCGCAAAATTAGTTCCTGATTTCACTTCTTTGGGTAAAATTTTCTCTTGGGATGAAAAAACCTTAAAGGATAAAGTTAAGGGCGACCAAGTAGCTGGAGCAAAGGAGTTAATTTCACTTTCTGAGGGAAATGATTTAACGGCTGAAACCATTAATTTAGCTCGTAGATTGGAGGGAAATGTTAGGAATACAGGAACTCACGCTTGTGGGGTAATTATTACTCCTGAACCTTTGATAGGGCTTATTCCTATGACACGTGCTAAGGATTCTGATTTAATGGTTACTCAGTTTGATAATAGTGTAGTGGAAGATGCTGGGCTGTTAAAAATGGATTTTCTAGGATTACGAAATCTTACTATCATAAAGGATTGTTTGAAGATTATCAAAAAAATTCATGGAGTAGAAATTGATATTGATACCATTCCTTTGGATGATGAAGAAACTTTTGAGATTTTCAAAAGTGGAGGAACTTCAGGTATTTTCCAGTTTTCTTCTGATGGAATGAAGGCACACCTAAAACACCTAAAACCCGATAAATTTGATGATTTAATTGCCATGAATGCTTTGTATCGTCCAGGGCCAATGGAGTACATTCCTAATTATATTAAGCGTAAGCATGGAATGGAAAAAATTGAATATGACCTTCCTGAAATGGAGGAGTTTTTGTCAGGAACTTACGGAATTACTGTTTATCAGGAGCAAGTAATGTTGCTCTCTCAAAAGCTAGCAGGTTTCTCTAAGGGGGATGCCGATATACTAAGAAAGGGAATGGGAAAGAAGATTAAGGCAGTACTAGACAAATTGAAACCTAAGTTCTTTGCTGGCTGTGAAGAGAATGGTTTTGATGTAAATACAGTAGATAAAATATGGACGGATTGGGAAGCTTTCGCCTCTTATGCATTTAATAAATCGCACTCCACTTGCTATGCGCTTATTGCTTATCAAACTGCTTATTTAAAGGCACATTATCCTTCTGAACTAATGGCCTCACTACTTACCAATCATATGCGTGATATTAAGGATATTACTTATTATATGGAAGAATGTAAGCGGATGGGAGTTCCTGTTTTAGGGCCTGATGTGAATGAAAGTTTTTACAAGTTTTCAGTAAATGAAAAAGGTGAAATTCGCTTTGGATTAGGTGCTGTAAAAGGAGTAGGGGAAGGTGCTGTTGATGCGATTGTAAATGAACGAAAAGAAGGGAGTTATACCGCTTTTGATGATTTTGTAAAGCGTGTTGATTTGCGTTCTGCTAATAAAAGAACCTTAGAAAGTATGGCATGTGCAGGTGGTTTTGATTCTTTTGAATTAAAGCGTTCACAATACTTTGCTAAGGAAGAAAGCGGACAGACTTATTTACAGAAAATGATAAAGTTTGGGAACAAGGTAAAGGATAGTGAAAACTCCAATCAGTTTGATATGTTTGGTGAGAGTGCTGAAGCTTCCATTCAATCGCCTGTTCCTGTTGAAACTCCACCTTGGTCAACTATGGAGTTGCTTTCTAAAGAAAAAGATGTTGTTGGAATTTATATTTCTGGACACCCTTTGGATGATTATAAAGTTGAAATTTCTAATTTCTGTAATGGGAACTTTGCTATGCTTAACGATATGGATAAAGTAAAGGGGAAGGACTTGCGTTTTGCTGGAGTTGTTACTAATGTAGAACATAGAGAAACAAAAACTGGGAAACCTTTTGGTGTATTGCATATTGAGGATTATCATGGTTCTTTTAGTTTCTATTTATTTAGTGATGATTATATTAACTTTAAAGCTTACTTAACAACAGGCTGGTTGTTGCATTTAAGTGGGAAGGTTAAAAAGCGTTTTTATAATGATGACTTAGAATTTAAAATATCATCTATTGATTTACTTCCTGAGTTAATTGATAAGGAAGTAAGAGATGTAATGTTAAGAATAGATATTGGTGATATATCAGAACAATTGGTGAATGATGTAGTGCATATTGTTTCTGAACACAAAGGAAAACACTCCTTAGTTTTTAATGTTGTGGATCATCTTAATAAATATGAAGTAGACTTACTCTCTCGTAAAATGAAAGTAAATTTGGATAGAGAGTTTTTGGATAGAATTGGAGAATTAAATCAGTTGAAAGTAAAGATAAAATCATAAAATAATTTATAGATTTGTACCCTAAATAAAAATAAAAAAAATGGCATTAGAATTCACAGACGCAAACTTTAAAGAATTAGTATTAGAATCAGATAAGCCTGTATTGGTTGATTTTTGGGCTACATGGTGTGGTCCTTGTAGAGCAATTGCTCCTGTTATTGATGAATTACATACTGAAATGGATGGAAAAGCAATAATTGGTAAGGTAAATATTGATGAAAACTCTGATACTCCAGTTAATTATGGAGTAAGAAACATCCCAACTTTATTAGTATTTAAAAACGGAGAGGTAGTTGATAAAGTAGTAGGTAATCAACCAAAATCAAAACTAGTTGAGATTTTAGAATCTCATATGTAAGACTAAAATTTAAAATTTTAAAGGGCTTTTATAGCCCTTTTTTATTTTTATGAAGAACCTAGAATACATAAACCTGCCAGGAAACATGGAACTATTTGCTAAGCAAGTGGTGGAAGGGTTTATTACGGGTATGCATAAAAGCCCTTATCATGGTTTTTCGGTTGAATTTGCTGAGCACAGACTTTATAATACAGGAGAAAGTACTAAGCATATCGATTGGAAGTTGTTTGGGAGAACCGACAAGCTTTTTGTAAAACGATATGAGGAGGAAACAAACTTAAGGTGTCAATTAGTAATTGACGTATCTTCATCTATGTACTATCCTAATTTTGAAAACCCTAGTTTAGAAAAACCAAATAAGTTGTTGTTTGCTATTTATTCATCAGCAGTAATGATGAACTTATTAAAGCGACAAAGAGATGCTGTAGGGCTCAGTATTTTTGCTGATAAATTGGATGTACATACACCTAACCGAACTACACAAAGGCATCATAGGTTGTTGTATCATGAGCTAGATAGTCTTTTGAAAGTTGATGCTATAAAAAATACAAAACAAACAGAATCTAATGCTGCTTTGCACCAAGTTTCTGAATTGTTGCATAAGCGTTCTTTGGTTATAATTTTTACTGATTTTATTAATTCGAATGCAAGTTTAGAAAAACAGTTTGAGGCTTACAAACACCTAAAATACAACAAGCATGAAGTTGTATTGTTCTATTTAACTGAACCTGAAACAGAATTAGACCTTAATTTTGATAATAAACCCTACAAATTTATTGATGTAGAGAGTGGGAAAGAGCTAAAATTAAACCCAAATCAATACAAAGAACAATATCAAAAACAGGCTAAAAATTACCTTAAGGAGTTGAGATTAAAATGCTTGCAATACAAAATTGATTTAGTAGAGGTTGATATAAATAAAGGCTTTGATATAGTATTGAATTCTTATTTACTTAAAAGGCAAAAAATGCTTTGAGGTTTGTAAAAACAATTTATATTTGCAGCACTTTTTAAAGTACGGTCTGGTAGTTCAGCTGGTTAGAATACATGCCTGTCACGCATGGGGTCGCGGGTTCGAGTCCCGTCCAGACCGCTCGGTTAAAACCAAATTTCATCAATAACCCTGTAAACTAAATTTTTACAGGGTTTTTTGTTGCTCCAAACTATCAAAAAACACCATTAAATCATATATAAAAGGTGCCTAAATAGGTGCACTTTTAAAATAGTAGTTTTTATGCACTAATTTATGCATAAGATGTTGATATCCTGTATAATATCTAATAATTTTACTTGTCTATTGTGACATTATTTTGTAAATTGAAAGCAATAATAGGAACACTTTAAAACACTTAAAAATGAAAAACACTTTCTCAATTTTGTTCTATATCAGAACAAGCAAACAAAAAAAAGATGGAACGACTCCAATTTATGTGCGTATTACTGTAAATGGTAAGCGTTCTGATTTCTCAGCACAGAGAAGTATTACTGCTTCTAAGTGGAATAAATCCAAAACTAGAGCTAAAGGAACAACTGAGGTTGTTAGAACTTTAAATACTTACTTAGATACTGTACAGGCACTTATTTATGAGCATCATCAACTCCTTATAAGTAAAGGAAAGTTTGTTTCTGCTATTGCTATTAAAAATGCCTACTTAGGTTTGTCTGAAGAAAAGAAAACACTAATTGATCTGTTCCAGTATCATATTGATAGTATTACTTCCCTTATAGGTAAGGGATATGTAAAATCTACAGTTACTAAATACAAAACTACTCTTAAACATCTAAAAGCATTTATCAAATATAAGTACAAGTCTGATGACTTACACCTTATTCAGATTTCTCTAGGGACCATTACCGCTTTTGAACATTACCTTAAAACGGTTCAGGGTGTAGGGATAAATTGCACCAACAAATACCTCACACACTTTAATAAGGTGGTGAACCTTGCAGTTGCTAATGATTGGTTGATTAAGAATCCTTGTCTAATCCATAAAATGAAGAATGAGGTGGTTCTAAAG
>JBLGCF010000013.1:0-16363 GCA_047617145.1 Thalassomonas sp.
CAACACAAAACTTATTAGCTTTTGGAGTAGATGATATTGACGGAACAATTGACGATACCACAAAAATATATTCCATGGCAGGTGTTGAGGATCAAAAACCCACAATGAGTATTGAAGAAATTGTAGGTTTAATTAAAACAGTTGGCCGTACTCCTATTGAAAGAGATACGGTTTACAATACCATTAAAGAATATTAAATTTTAAAGTAGTTGATGGTTGGCATATTTACGCCACTTTTCAATCAGTTGTTGCATGTCTTCTGGTAATTCAGAATCAAATAAAACTTCTTTATTAGTTGTAGGATGAACAAATCCTAAGGACTTTGCATGTAAAGCTTGTCTATCGCAAATTTTAAAGCAATTGTGTACAAACTGCTTGTACTTAGTAAAAGTAGTTCCCTTTAAAATACGATCACCTCCATATTCTTCATCATTAAAAAGAGGATGACCAATAAATTTAAAATGAGCTCTAATCTGATGAGTTCTACCTGTTTCTAATTTACACTCAATTAAAGTAGTATAGCCAAATCTCTCCAAAACTTTATAATGCGAAACAGCATGTTTTCCATATTCTCCATCAGGGAAAACATCCATTATTTTTCTATTTTTCAGACTCCTCCCAATATGACCAGTTATTGTTCCTTCTTCCTGTTTTACATCACCCCAAACTAGAGCAATATACTTTCTATTCAAATCTCTATCTTCAAACTTTTTAGCTAAAGTAGTCATGCTTTTTTCAGTTTTGGCAATCACTAAAATTCCTGAAGTATTTTTATCAATTCTGTGGACTAAACCAGGTCTATCCTCCTCTCCCATATTGGGTAAATTCTGAAAATGGAAAGCCAAAGCATTCACTAAAGTTCCATCATAATTTCCAAAACCAGGATGTACAACCATACCTGCTTCTTTATTCACAATTAATAAATCATCATCCTCATACATAATATCAATTGGAATATCTTGAGGCAATAATTCATTTTTTTCCTGAGGGTAATCATAAACAACCGTAACCACATCATTCCCTTTCACCTTATAATTGGACTTTACCACCTTATCATTTACCCTAACATTACCTGCTTTTACAGCCTGCTGAATTTTTGATCTGGTTGAAAACTCAACAAAATTTTGCAAATACCTATCCACTCGTAAAGGGTTTTGTCCTTTGTCTGCAACAAATTTATAGTGTTCAAACTTTTTCTCTTCCATTTTATTCAATTATAAATTTTTTAAAATCTCTCCCTTTTTTACTTCTCACTTCTACAACATACATTCCAGATGATAAATCAGTAATATTTAACTTGCAATTAGTAATAGAAAAAAAACTCTGTTTCACTAATTTTCCATGCAAATTATAAATTGAAATTAAATTATCAGTTGTACTTACTATAATATTTAATTCCTGTTTTGCTGGGTTAGGAAATACTTTAAATAATTTTTTTTTCGATTCAATTTGTGTTAATACTAATTCATCCATACTAACTATAGGTCGAATCATCCACGCCCCAGGATATATTGAATTACTCCAACCTGAGCCTGCATTATAAAACATATAGTCATTAGCTAACTTGTTTTTATCTAAACCGATATTCAACAAATCACTTGTAGTTTGTACCCATCCGACATAAAAAGCACCCAACATCTGGAAAGATGAATCTATATAATAATAGTGAAAATCACCCTTTTCAGTATGTTCAGGGTTAACCTGTTGCTGATGAATTATATTTCCTGGATAGCCAGCATTATCATCCCAAACCGTTAACTGAAATGGAATATGATTTACAGAGTCCAACATTTGAGGGAAGTACATTTGTATAGCCCTTAAAGTATCAGGACGATTTAACTTAAATTGATAAGCTAGCTTTGCTCCACTTGCATTAATTCCATAAGCTGATTCTGCAACTCCATCATCATAAGCAAAACTTGAATTAAATTCTTGTTGGAAACATAAGGTATCATTCCATTTATTATCCAGCAATCCTGTACTAATAATGTGTTCTATTTTAAAAGAAACGCTATCAGGAAATGAAGAAGTAAAAACAGATGAACTAATCGAAATTGGTGGATTAGTAAATTCAAAATTACCAATAATAGAATCATAATCAAAAACACTTACATTTCTGCTAACGCCAAGAGTAGGATAATGAGCAATTAAGTTATTATTTTCAAATACATTATACTGATAATCCACATTGATACCAGCTCCATTATTCCTAATAAAAATGGCAGCTGTATCATTCATTTCAGCTAGCTTATCATTCTTAAAATGTGTCCAAGGCATTTGCTCATATCTTTTAAGGAAAGAAGGTGCCGTATACACAAAAGCAACATCATTTAATTGTATGGTGTCATTAGGAGTCAGAAACTCATCCAACTTCACATAATCAATATGCCAATGGTCAAAATTCCCGGAAACTGTTGCATAATTCCTAAACCTAAATTGAAATGCATTGTGCAAGAATTTTGGTTCATTTATTAAATTAATTATCTTTTTAAATTCTTGCATTGTTTGCCCATTAGAATACCAAACCTGCTCCCAGCCTAAAGTATCATTTCGAAATTCTAAAACTAACAAATCATTAAATTGTGGTGCATCTCCTATGCCTTTCCCTTGAAAATAGAACATCAGATAAGCTGTATCTACTAGTGATAAATCAATTTCCTGAGACAACAGAGTATCGGAAGGTTCTGAAGGATTCACTTGAGAAAAATCTCTAGCAAAACCATATTCATCTAAGCCGTCAAAAGTAGCAACACCAACTGTAACAGGATTAATAGGATAAGTTCTATTTACAAAAACACTACTCTGCTGCCAAAGATCAATATCAACAACAGGAAAATCATAAGCGAAATCATCAAAAAAAGGCAAAGTGATTGCACTCTTATTTTTCGTAACTAATACTTTCCCAGCTTTCAAAACAGGATTACTTACTAAGGTAGAAACTACCTCCTGCCCTGTTGCAATAACCGAATAACACAATAGCGTTATAAATAGAGTAATTCTCATTATAAGTTAGTTGGTTTTACTTTTTCAAAAAATAGGTCAATAGCCGAACCTATATTTAAAGTATTATCATCATTCCCTATTGGAAACTGCTTATAAATAACTGCTGATGCAGAATCTTCAACTGACGATTTGAAAATTTCAGACCCAATATTAAAAGAGGTTGATTTTAGTATAAAATTAGCCTCCATTCTAGTTAAACCAACTAGGTTAGGAACAATCATACTTTGCTTACTTAGGCCTTTACCTACAACTAAATCAACAACTGCACCAATATAAAGTTCTTGTCCTACTTCAATTTTAATGCCATTTATTTTATAGTTTAATACCTTGTTAGTTGCAATATTAGCTCGGTATTCCAAGCGTCCTACTTCCAATCCATTTTTTTCCAATTTACGAATAGCCTGACGCAATGATAAATCATAAATATTAGGGAATTTAACTTTTCGTGATTGTAAAGAATTAATTGTTAAATAAATTTTTCTATTGCGCTTTACATCTGTAAAAGGTTCAGGGTCCTGATTAACAACTATTCCTTTTGTTTTGCTTCTATCAAAAATAGAATCAATAATTACATATCGAATATCATTCGCTTCAACTACTGAATCTAATTTGGGAATTGGGACATTATTAAAATCAGGAACTTGAATGTATTTATCGTGTAAAGTATAATAATCCAAGTATTTTAGCCATCCAAAAAACAGAATTACTAGAGTAATTACTGCTAATAATAAATTTTTATATAATTTCTTGTCTTTTAAAATGGATAACATTTTCGAATTGTATTTCTAGTTGAATAACGATTTACAAATATAAAAATTATGCAAGTAAAGGTGTTTGATAAACAATAAATATTTTGTTAGTTTGTTTTAGAATATATAAGATGAAAAACATTGCAATTTTAACGGGTGGGGATTCTGCCGAGTATGATATTTCTATACTAAGTGCTAATACTGTGTTGCAACATTTAAACCCTGAATTATTTATAGCTTATATTATTCACCTTAAAGATGATAAATTTACTGCCCTTGTCAAAGATAAAAAGATTGATATGGAGAAAAGTAATTTCATATTTAAATTAGAAGGTAAGCCTATAGTTTTTGATGCTGTTTTTATGGCATTGCACGGGTCACCGGCCGAAAACGGAATGATTCAACCATATTTTGATGCTTTAAATATCTCTTATACTTCTTGTAATGCAAAAGTATCAGCTTTAACTTTTGATAAATACAAATGTAATAAGCAATTAAAAAAATTAGGTTTTAGTTGTGCTTCCTCTTTACTTTATACAAAAGGAGATAGAATAGATGAACAAAAAATTATTGATTGTGTAAAGCTACCCTGCTTTGTAAAACCAAATGGTGCTGGTTCAAGTTTTGGGATTTCAAAAGTAAAACAACAATCAGATTTAACAACAGCAATTAACAGTGCCTTAAAGCACGATAGCAAAGTGATAATTGAACAATTTATTGATGGTACAGAAATTAGCTGTGGCGTTTACACTAGCGATAATAAGGTTCAAGCGCTACCCATTACCGAGATTGTAACGGAAAATGAATTCTTTGATTATCAAGCAAAATATGAAGGGGGATCAGAAGAAATAACACCTGCAAGAATAAGCAAAGAACTGACTAGTGAAGTACAACAGCTAACAGTTGATATCTATAAAGCAATGCAATTAAGAGGGATTTGTCGTATTGACTATATCGTTATGAATGAAAAACCATATGTTATTGAAATCAATACAATCCCTGGATTATCAGAAAAAAGTATCATTCCTCAGCAAGTAAAATCAGCTAACGTAAAACTTTCAGCAATTTTTGAAAGCTGCCTGTTACACACTAAATAATAAGTAATATATTAGCCTTCTAATTTACACTATAAAATGAACGACAAAACAAATGATGAAAAGCTAAGAATTCTTCAGGAAAGATTAGCCCAAATAAAGCAAAAAAATGAAACGCCTGTTCCTCCAAGACAACAAAGAGAAGAGGTAATTGAGGTTTCAACTCCTGAAGTTCCTACTAAAGAAAAAAAACCTTTGGATTTATCATGGGTGAAAAAGGCGGTAATAGTTGGGTCAGTAGCTTTTGGTATTTTTTATGGCTATACAAATATTGACTTTAACTCATTAGTACCTGACTTTTCATCAGAGGGAATTGCTGAAGAAAATACTTCTACTCAGTTAGAATATAACTTTGAAATAGAAGGAGGTCAATTGGCTATTATTAGGTCTTTTGAAGAAGAAGGTTCAGCAAAAGCAATGGTAAACGATTTAAAAATTAAAGGATTTAAATGTGATTACTTCTTTTTACCAAACAAATCAAATAACACTGAACAAGTCTATAAAGTATTTATTGGTCCTTATGAAAATGAAGAAGAATCTAATCAATGGATCGAAAATTTAGATTTAGAGGTTACTCTTATTAATGTAAAAGATGGCACTATATTAAAAAAAGTGAAAAGCACCCGATTCAAAGAGGAGGAATTGAAAAAAGAAAAGTTAGCAAAAGAAAAGGAGAAACAAAAAATAGAAAAAGAAGCTAAACTAGATGAAGAAAGGAAAAGATTAGAAGAAGAAAAAGAGAAAGAAGCTAAACTAGATGAAGAAAGGAAAAAGCAACAAAAAATAGAAAAAGAAGCTAAACTAGATGAAGAAAGGAAAAAGCAACAAAAAATAGAAAGAGAAAAACAATCAAAGTCAGAAGCTGAAGAAAAGAAAAGAAAAGAAGACCTATCCATAGCCAAAGAAAAATCAGATCTTAAAAGAGAAAATACAAAATTGAAAGAGCAAATTGCTAAATTGAGTAAAGAAAAAGAGAAGGAACTTAAGGAACTTAAAGTGCTTAACAAAAAAATAACTATAACTTATAGTTATGAATTTACAGACATCACTGAAGGAAGAGGACAATTAGTTATTACTAACAATGCCGGATTCCCTATAATAAAACAAAATTATTCCAATATCCAAACGCAAGGAGGGCCTGAAAAATTAATAGCAAAAGTAAAATATGAATTAGATAATTACGGAATGTCTTTAGATGGAGTAGATTTTGAAAAAAGCAACACATTAGTTCAAGTATACAATGGAACTATAAAAGTTTTATTTTGGTAACAAACATCTAAAAATAATTAAAAAATAAAAAACCCACTCAATGAGTGGGTTTTCTTTTTTGTATTGACGAGCAAATTACTTAGCGTAACTAATTGCTCTAGTTTCCCTAATCACAGTAACTTTCACTTGCCCAGGGTAAGTCATTTCATTCTGTATTTTATCAGATATTTGGAATGCTAACTCTGAAGCTTTTTCATCAGTAACTTTTTCGCTTTCCACCACAACCCTTAGCTCTCTACCTGCTTGAATAGCATAAGATTTAAGCACTCCAGGGTAACCTAAAGCAGTTTCCTCTAATTCCTTAATACGCTTAATGTATTGGTCAGTCATTGCTCTTCTTGCTCCTGGCCTTGCACCTGAAACCCCATCACAAACCTGAATTAAAGGTGCTATTAAAGAAGTCATTTCTACTTCATCATGATGAGCCCCAATAGCATTACATACTTCTGGCTTCTCTCCATATTTTTCGGCTAATTTCATTCCAATAATAGCATGTGGCGTTTCTGCATCATCAGGAGATACTTTTCCGATATCATGTAGTAAACCTGCTCTTTTAGCATACTTAGTATTTAAGCCTAATTCAGCAGCCATAGTAGCACACATGTTTGCTGTTTCACGCGAATGTTGTAATAGGTTTTGTCCATAAGATGAACGGTAACGCATCCTTCCAACCATCTTAATCAGTTCAGGGTGTAAGCCATGAATTCCTAAATCAATAGTAGTTTTTTTACCAATCTGAATAATTTCATCTTCAATCTCCTTCTCCGTTTTCTTCACTACCTCCTCAATTCTTGCAGGATGTATTCTACCATCAGTAACCAATTTATGCAATGATAAACGCGCCACCTCCCTTCTAACAGAATCAAAACAAGAAAGGATAATTGCTCCTGGAGTATCATCCACTACAATATCAACCCCTGTTGCAGCTTCAATGGCTCTAATATTACGCCCTTCCCTACCAATAATTCTACCTTTTATAGCATCACTATCAATGTTAAAAACAGATACCGCATTTTCAACAGCTTCCTCAGTCGCTATCCTTTGTATGGTTTGAATAACAATTTTCTTTGCCTCTTGCTTTGCAGTAAGCTTTGCTTCTTCAATTGTATTATTTATGATTGTTAGCGCCTGAGTTTTTGCCTCATCTTTTAAGGTTTCTACTAGTTTTTCCTTTGCCTCTTCAGCTGAAAGATTAGAAATTTGCTCTAATTGTTCAACTTGTATTTTATGCGACTTTTCAAGCTCAGTTTGTTTTTTATCCAACACTGACCTTTGCTGATCAATACTTTCTTTATCTTTTTTAAAATCAGCATCCTTTCTGTTTACTTCAGCTAATTTTTGGTTAAGGGTATTTTCTTTTTGCTTTACTCTTTGGTGTGCATTATTAATTTCATTATTCTTCTTATTAATAACTTTTTCATGCTCTGACTTTAACTCAATAAATTTTTCCTTTGCTTGTAAAAGCTTTTCTTTTTTTATTTGTTCAGCCTCTTTATTTGCTTCTGAAATAATGGCATTTGCCTTTCCTTTATTTTTCCCGTTCAAGACTAAAAAAGTCAACCCTACACCTATCGATAAAGCGACTAAACCTACTATAATTATTTCTATCATTTTTATTATTTATTAATTAAAAAAATCCCGCATTAAAAACTGAAAAACTCCATTCTAACATGGATAGGGTTGCTAACATATCGCAAACTTCCACTGTCTCAAAATGAGAACCCTTACGGGTTGAGGCCTGTTTTTAACACATTAAGTCAAACCCCAATACTTTAAGTGTTGAGTTTAACAATAACATTAATACGGGATTAAATTGTTTTATTTAAAAGAACTATTTATATATTACTAGATAGCAAGGCATCTATTTCGGCTAATTTTTCACTAACACCATCATCCTCAACTACTTTTTTATTACTCATAGATTCAAACTTTGAAGCATACTCAATAAGGCACATAGCTAGTAAGTCCTGCTTGTCCTTAATCGCGTAATTATCTTCATAAAACTTTAGGCGCTCTTCTATTTTTTTAACAGAATTCCTAATAAATTCTTCAGACTTACGCTCAATCTTCATTGGATAAATACGATTCGCTATATGTAATTTTATCGATAACTTATCCACTGTGCTTGATTCTATTTATTTAATAATGCAATACATTTATCAATCTCCCGTACATACTCATTTATCTTTAATCTTGTCTCCTTAACTTCCTGCTTGGAGGCATCAACAGATTTTGAGATATTCATGAGCTTTATTTTCTCTTGCAATTCTGAAATTTCATTTTCTTTAGATTTCAAAACGGAAACAAAACCCTCATTTTCTTGTTGTAATATCAACTTTTCTTCTCTAATTTGCTTATACTTTGCAATCAGCTTTCCAAGCTTTACTTCTATGTTATTTACAATATTCTTCACTAGAAAATAATTGTTACAAACTTAGGGATTTTAAATATACTAAGAACACAATTTTGATGTTATATTTGCTGAACTTTTCAATTCCCTAACAAAGCACTTTCCAAATGAAATTAGTTAAATACTTTTTCCTGATAATCACACTTTTAGCCAATACTCTAGTGCATGCTCAGGGCTACCAAGCTCCTCTTGATTTCCGCATGTTACTTTCAGGAACTTTCGGGGAGTTAAGAGGCAATCATTTTCATGCCGGAATTGACATAAAAACGGAAGGAGTTGAAGGCCAAAAAGTATATGCTATTGCTGATGGATATATCTCAAGAATAAAAGTTTCTACTTGGGGTTACGGAAAAGCAATTTATATTACCCATCCAAAAACAGGGCACACTTCAGTATATGCACACTTGCAAAGGTTCAGTGCAAAAATTGATAGCATTGTAAAAAAGGAACATTACAAAAAAGAAAGTTTTGAGATAAATTTCTATCCTAATGCAGCTGCTTTAACAATTAAAAAGGGAGAAGTAATTGCCCTTTCAGGAAATAGTGGAGGAAGTGCTGGAGCACACCTTCATTTCGAAATAAGAGACACAAAAAATGAGCACCCAATAAACCCTTTACAATTTGGGTTTAAGATTGCTGACAACATTGCTCCTAGCCTAAAAAAGCTAAAGATATATGCTTTAGATACCACCCTTATTGATGGCTACAGAAACAGCAAAATCATTACGATTAACAAAAAAGATAATAATTACTCAATTAGTGAGATACCAACAATAAATGGTGCTTTTTCAGTTGGGATATTCACTTACGACAAGCTGAATGACAGCTATAATAAAAATGGAGTGTACAGCATAAAACTGTGTGTTGATTCCAATATCTGCTACCAGTTTAAAGTAGATGAATTAGACTTTAGTACGAGCCGATATATTAATGCCCATGTAGATTATAAAGAAAAGAAAGAAAGCAAAAATAAATACCACAGATGTTACAGGTTACCCAATAATAAACTAAGCAATTACAGCAACTTAATCAATGAGGGAATTGTAAGTTTTAAAGACACATTAACACATTTAATTTCGCTTGAAGTAACTGACATTTATGGAAATAAATCAACATTGGATTTTAAAATTAAATCGACTAACCATCCTTTACTAAACAGATGCCCGCTACCAAAAGACACTATAAATACTGCTTTTAGCTTGGACAAAGTAAACATCTTCAGAAAAGAAAATATGGAACTCCATATGGAATCCTTTTCACTGTACGAACCTTTAAGATTTCATTACAACACAACTGATTCAGTTGATGGAGTGTTTGGTGAAGTTCATCATGTGCATTTTAACAATACGCCTGTACACAAAAAATATGTCCTTTCTATAAAGGCTGATGTAGCTGACACTTTAAGAAATAAAACTTATATTGCAACAACAGATATGAAAGGGAATTTTTGGCATATAGGTGGAAAATGGAAAGATGGATTCCTTAGAACAAAAACGAGAGAGTTTGGAGATTTTTGTATTATAGCTGACACCATAAATCCTGAAATAAAAGGCGTAAACATATTCCCAGGAAAAGTGTTTAACACCCAAACCTCAATTAAGCTAACGGTAAAGGATAAAAATAGTGGTATTAAATCCTACAGAGCAGAAATTGATGGCAAGTGGATATTGATGGATTATGATTACAAAAGAAACCTACTAAAGTTTAACATTGATAAATCCTTAACAAAGGGAAAACATACTTTTACCTTAAAGGTAATTGATAATGTTGCAAATGAAAAAAACTATACTGCTAAGTTTACCTATTAACTCTTTCCTTTAAAAAAGGAAGTGAAGTAAGCTGAAAGCTCATTCCTAACAGCAACATAAACTTTTAACTGCTCCTTTTCAGTACCAGTAGCATCAGCAGGATCAGAAAAACTATGATGGATTAACTGCTTAGCCTTTGGGTATATTGGACAAATCTCTTTGGCATTATCGCAAACCGTAAACACATAATCAAAATCAATATGGGCATATTCATCAGCATGATTAGAAACATTAGCTGAAATATCAATTCCCATTTCAGCCATTGCCTTAACTGCAAAAGGATTTACCTTTTCAGGGTTTGTACCCGCACTATACACTTGAATTTTAGAAAAAAAATTAGCAATTAAACCTTCTGCCATTTGTGAGCGACACGAATTTCCTGTACACAGGATTAATACTTTACTCATTTCTTGAAATTATTGATTTATAATACTGCATATAAACAGCATAAATCATATTGACAATAAAACCATACACCATCCAAATACTATCTAAAACTAAATAAACATAGATATGAAAAAACCCAATCATAAGTAAAATCAAGGTACAAACATCTATACTTTTTTTATTCTGAATACGTAAAATATCATACAACAATATAGTACCACAGATGTAAGTTAAACCTACATACTGAGTCATCAGCACTGCCCCAGTATTATCAATTTCAGTTAAGAATAAATCAGCCAAAGGAAACCTTGGTAAAAGCAGAAATACTAATCCATAAATAAAATAGAAACTTGAAATAAAAAGGGGCGATAATAGTTGTTTGCGTTTTTGCATTAAAAGTATTTTCAGTACAAACATAATAATTTTTAAGTTTTAAAGTTTATTAACCTACATAATTCTATTTTTGCAACATATGCACAAAGGGCTTTTACTTACTTTTACGATACTACTTTCCGCTTTTGGGTATGGGCAAACTATTACTGGTTTTATTACTGATGATCAAAACACCAGCTTACCAGCTGTTAATATTAGTATTTTAAGTAATAATTCAGGAGTTATTTCTGAAACAGATGGATCTTACATCCTAAGTATACCCGCCAACCAATCAGTAGTTATTGGGTATAGTTTTATTGGTTTTCATATTGAAAAAATAAGAATTCCAATGCTTAAAAAAGGGCAAACCTATACCCTTAATATTCAGCTAAAATCTTCATCAACGCTACTAGGAGATGTAATTGTTACGGACCAAAAAAGCAGAAAAGAAAGTTTTAGCCGTATCAAACCAAAACATGTAAAGGTTCTACCAGGAAATAGTGGCGGAATTGAAGCCATACTAAAAACCTTACCAGGAGTAAGTTCTGCTAATGAGCTGAGTTCACAATATTCTGTAAGGGGTGGTAATTTTGATGAAAACCTTGTGTATGTAAATGGAATTGAGGTGTATCGACCTTTCTTGGTTCGCTCTGGACAACAAGAGGGATTAAGCTTTGTAAATACCGATATGGTAAGTAGTATTTTATTTTCAGCAGGTGGGTTTGCTGCAAAATATGGCGACAAGATGTCATCCGTATTGGACATAACCTACAAACGCCCAAGAGAACCTGCAGCAAGCCTACAACTAAGTATGCTAGGAGGTTCAGCACACATTCAAGGAACAAATAAAAACGGTAGACTTTCCTATTTGATTGGTGCAAGGCACAAAACAAATAAATATCTGTTCAGTGCTATGGATACTGAGGCAGACTATACGCCTAAATTTTACGATTTACAGACTTTTATTAATTATGAGCTCAGCACGGATTGGCAAATTAGTTTTTTAGGAAACATAAGTAAGAACGAATATACTATGGTACCCAAAAACAGAGATACTGACTTTGGAACCGTAAATGAAGCCTTGAAACTTAGAATCTATTTTGAGGGGCAGGAAGTGGATAAATACGAAACTTACTTTGGAGCTTTAAGCACAACCTACCAACCGAATACTCAGTTGCAATTACAATTCACCACCTCAGCTTTCCAAACTTTTGAACAAGAAAATTTTGATATATTAGGTGAGTATTGGCTATATCAGTTAGAAAATAATTTAGGTTCTGATGAGTTTGGTGATGTTGCCTTTGACAGAGGAGTTGGAAAATACATCAACCATGCAAGGAACAGCCTTAGTGCCCGTGTACTTAACTTTTCACACAGAGGAAACTACAACAAAGAAGCCCTAAAGGTAGACTGGGGTTTCCGTATGCAAAAGGAAGAAATAGAAGATAAAATTTCAGAATGGAATTTGATTGATTCTGCTTTTTTCAATTTTCCACATCCTGACGACTCTATTGGACTTCCCTCCAACCCTGACCAACAAATTGTAATGAGTGAACTTTTAAAAACTCAAATCAATTTATCATCTTATAGAAATTCAGGATATATGCAAATATCCAAAGATATTGGTAACCTTACCTTAAATGCAGGAACAAGAGGAAGCTATTGGACATACAATGAGGAACTTTTACTAAGCCCAAGAGCATCCTTAGCCTATGCACCAATTTGGGAGAAGGATGTTGTTTTTCGTGCTGCAACTGGTATCTACTATCAATCGCCTTTCTATAGAGAGTTGCGTACCCCAGAAGGAACACTTAACCACAATATCAAAGCACAAAAATCTACTCATTATGTATTAGGTACTGATTACCTTTTTTACAAATGGGGACGACCATTCAAGTGGATAACAGAAGTATATTACAAGGATTTGGAAAACCTAATCCCTTATAAAGTGGACAATGTACGTATCCAATATTTAGCCAATGACCTTTCTAACGGATATGCAGCTGGGATAGACATAAAAGTAAATGGAGAGTTTGTAGCAGGAGTAGAAAGTTGGGCAAGTTTATCAGTTATGAAAACGGAAGAAGATATTGTTGGCGATACCAAAACGGATGCAAACGGAAATACAGTTGAGGTAGGTTATATTCCTAGGCCAACTGACCAAAGGGTTAATTTTTCTATGTTCTTTCAGGATTATATACCTAATAAACCAAACTACAAGATGCACTTAAACTTAGTGTATGGTACAGGCTTACCTTTTGGACCTCCTGATGGAGAAAAGTACCAAGATGTGTTAAGAATACCAAACTACAGAAGAGTAGACATTGGTTTTTCGGCAGTACTTAAGGCAGACAAAAAGAGCAAACTCAAATGGCTGAATGCCTTTAATAGCATTTGGGTAAGTGCAGAGGTCTTTAATTTACTAGACATAAACAATACAGTTTCCTACCTATGGGTGGCTGATGTTAGTGGGCGTGAATATGCTGTACCCAATTACCTAACCGCAAGGCAGCTTAATGCCAAGCTTATTTTTAGGTTTTAGTAGTAAAAAGCTCAATTACAAAAATTTACTTTTCACAAAAAAAGCCGAGCAAAATGCTCGGCTTTAAAATGTAAACAACTAATTATTTAGTTTATTTCATCAACTTTTCAGCTAATGAGTTATTGTAAATTTCTTTATAATCAGCAATCATTCCAAAATCTTTATCATCAACAACCAATTTACCTTGAGTAACATGTCCTAACAACATAAATGGAGTTTTACCTCCTTTCAATGCATCCAAAAAGGCATCCTCCCCTGTTTCAGTAACCGAAACAACTACTCTTGATGGTGCTTCACCAAACAAGAAAGCATCCTCTCTAACTTCTGAAGAACTAATAATTTCGAATCCTAAGTTATTGGTGAATGAACTTTCCAATAAAGTCATAAACAAACCACCATCAGCTACATCATGTGCCGATTCTATTGCTCCTTTACGGATAAGGTCAGTAATTGTTTGTTGCATATCATACTCAACATCTAAATCAAATTCAGGTGCTGATGATTCCTTAACACCATGGTAAGAAGCTAAATATTCTGATGAAGAAATATCGTTTTTACTATCTCCAATTAAGTAAATCAAATCCGATTTTCCTTTAAACGCCAAAGAAGTAATGTGTTTTTTATCCTCTACAATTCCTAACATACCAATAGTTGGTGTTGGGAAAACAGGAGTTTCAACCCCATCAATAGCCGACTGATTATAGAAACTTACATTACCCCCCGTTACAGGTGTTTTAAATTTCAAGCAGGCTTTACTCATTCCTTTAATAGCACCAACAAACTGCCAGTACACTTCAGGGTTATACGGGTTTCCAAAGTTCAAACAATTCGTAATTGCTGATGGAATACCACCCGAACAAACAATATTACGAGCTGCCTCCGCAACTGCCATTGCAGTACCTTCTTCAGGATTTGCATTCACCATTCTAGCATTACAATCAACTGTCATAGCCAATGCTTTATCCGTTTCTTTTAAGTTTACAATTCCAGCATCAGTTGGTAAGTTTGTACTCATATTAACTGTACCTACCATAGAATCGTATTGCTCGTAAACCCATCTTTTTGATGCAATATTTTCGTGTCCTGTTAAGAATTTTGCAACCTCAACTAAATCTTTAGGCTGCTCTATACTATCAATATTGAATTTTTTCCATTCTTCAAAGTAAGCTGGCTCAGTATATTCTCTATGATAAACTGGCGCTCCACCTCCTAGCACTAAATCATCACAAGGCACATCACCAACTAACTCCCCATGCATGTAGTATTTTACTCTTTCACCTTCCGTAACTATACCTATTTCTTCACAGGATAAATCCCACTTATCAAAAATAGCATTTACAATATTTTCCTTTCCTTTTTCTACTACTACCAACATTCTTTCTTGCGATTCAGAAAGTAAAATTTCCCAATCTTTCATGTCAGCCTGGCGAGTAGGTACTTTATCCAACCATAAGTCCATGCCATGCTTCCCTGCTGCTGACATTTCGTTAGTAGAACAAGTAATTCCTGCTGCACCCATATCTTGCATTCCAACCACTGCATCCGTTTTAGATAATTCCAAAGTAGCTTCTAACAATAATTTTTCTTGGAAAGGATCACCAACTTGTACAGCTGGTAAATCCTGAATTGAATCTTCTGATATATCTTTAGATGCAAATGAAGCACCATGAATTCCGTCTTTGCCTGTACGAGAACCAACAATAAATACTGGGTTACCAACCCCTGATGAAGTAGCTGAAATCATATCTCCTTTCTTCATAATACCTGCTGAAAATGCATTTACTAATGGGTTAGTATTATAACATTTATCAAAGAAAACCTCTCCACCAACAATCGGGATTCCAAAAGCATTTCCGTAATCACCAATTCCTTTGGTTACTCCTTTTACTAACCACTTAGTACGGTCAAGTTCAATATTACCAAACCTAAGTGAGTTTAACTGAGCTACTGGGCGAGCACCCATAGTAAAGATATCACGGTTAATACCACCAACACCTGTTGCAGCCCCTTGGTAAGGCTCTAAAGCTGAAGGATGATTGTGTGATTCAATTTTAAAACAACATGCTAGTCCATCACCAATATCAACTAAACCTGCATTCTCTTCTCCTGCCTCCACTAACATGTGAGGTCCTTCTTTTGGTAATTTCTTAAGCCAAACAATTGAGTTTTTGTACGAACAATGCTCTGACCACATTACGCCAAAAACACTCAATTCACAAAAGTTAGGGGTTCTTCCTAAAATCTCAATAATTCTATCAAATTCCTCTGGACGTAATCCCATTTCCTGAGCTTGTTCAAGGGTAGCTAAAGTAAGTGTTGCCTGTGATGACATATTTTATAATTTTTAGGGTGCAAAGATAGTTTTTAGAAATGAGTTGTAAGCCCCCAAATTCAAAATTCATTTAGGGTTTTCAACATTTTTTCAATAGTCCATATTAAAATATTTTAGGATTGTAATTTCCAGTTATCTTACCCTTCACATCCTTATACTGTTCTTGAATAAAAAGCATGTCTTTTTCAAAATTGCCACAAGGAATAAAATAACACATAATTCCAATTTCCTTTTTTTCGTAATCCATTTTCAATAACAAAATAGGGACATTCGCTTTTACAGCAATATGATAAAAACCTGTTTTCCATTTTTCTACCCTTGTTCTTGTTCCCTCAGGTGCTATACCAATATTAATAGCAGTGCTATTATTTATCATTTCTACCACTTGGTCAACCAC
>JBLGCF010000014.1:0-16315 GCA_047617145.1 Thalassomonas sp.
AATTACAAGTTCCTATAACTGATCGATATTAAGAGAATGTTAAGTTTGTGTTAAATCATTAACTTGTTGTATTTTACTGGGTATTTGTTATTACTTTTGCTTTTATGAGTTACAGAATATTATTAGTTGATGATGAGCCAGATATTTTAGAGATTTTACGATATAATCTTAAAAAAGAAGGCTATGAGGTTTTTATGGCTGAAGATGGTTTGCAGGCAATAGTACAAACAAAAAAACACAAGCCACACTTAATTATCATGGATGTAATGATGCCAAATATGGATGGAATAGAGGCGTGTATAAAAATTAGAGAAACCCCTGAACTTAGCAAAACTATCATTACTTTTTTAACTGCCCGATCAGAAGATTATTCACAAATCTCTGGCCTTAATGCTGGAGCTGATGATTATATGACTAAACCTGTACGGCCAAGAGTTTTATTAAGTAAAGTAAAATCACTTTTAAGAAGATTAGAAGATAAATCAACACAAAAAGCACAAACATTTCAAGGCATAACTATAGATACGGCTAAGTATAAAGTGCTAAAAAATGGAATGGAAATTAAGTTTGCTAAAAAGGAGTTTAAACTTTTGCAATTATTATTTTCAGACATAGGTAAAGTTTTTACCCGAGATGAAATAATGAATACTATTTGGGGTGCTGATGTTTTTGTTGGTGATAGAACTATTGATGTACACATCAGAAAATTGCGAGAGAAATTAGGGGATAATGTAGTTCAAACAATAAAAGGAGTTGGTTACCGATTAAGCGAATAATGCGTTTAGATACATCAAAAAATATTAGTTTATTAATAGGAGTGATTGCTACTGCAATTATTGTTTTAATTTTTGAAATCCCACAATTATCATTATTAGTAAAAATTATTTTCGTCTTTTTGGTTACGGCTACCATTTCTTATTGGCTAATAAAAAAATACATTACTAAAAGAATTGAACTCTTGTACCGCACTATTCATAATCAAAAATTAGATTCATTAAATGATTTTAATTTAGAAAAATCAGAAGAAGATGTGAAGCAATGGGTAAGTGAACGACAAGAAGAATTTGAACACTTAAAAGATACTGAACAATTCAGGAGAGAATTTTTAGGAAATGTTTCTCATGAGCTAAAAACGCCTATTTTTAATATCCAGGGTTATATTTTAACCTTGCTGGAGGGTGCTTTGGAGGATGAAGAAATAAACAGAAAATATTTATTACGTACTCAGAAAAGTGTTGAACGAATGATTTCTATTGTAGAAGATTTGGAAAGCGTTTCCCACTTAGAAACTAATATTGAGAAAATAAAATTTAGTGAATTTGATATTATTCAATGCTGCAGTAATGTTTTAGATGCTTTAGAAGATAAAGCTGGCAAGAGTAATATTAATTTAGAATTTGATAAAGTATATGAATCAATCTTGGTTCAGGCTGATGAGCAAAAAATAAATCAGGTTTTATCTAATCTTCTTGTGAACTCAATAAAATATGGAAGTAAAAACGGTTTAACAAAAGTGCGTTTCTTTGATATGAATGATGTGGTGCTTGTTGAGGTTTCTGATGATGGAATAGGAATTGAAGAGCCTTATTTAGCGCGTTTATGCGAGCGCTTTTACAGGGTAGACAGCAGTCGTTCTCGTGAAAAAGGAGGGACAGGGTTGGGTTTATCTATTGTAAAGCATATCATAGAATCGCATCAACAGACTTTGAATATAAGAAGTACGTTTGGAGAAGGATCTACTTTCTCATTTACCATCAAAAAGGCGGAATAAAGAAGGCCAATCAGTTTTTGAATTTATTTCTGTTTTAAATCCTTTGTAGCTTTCACTTTCCGTTATAGCAAGTTCAAAATTAAAATCACTTTGGTTCTGCGCATAACAAATTTCAGAATTTTTAAAATTATTGGCTAAGTATTCTTGCTCTGTTTGTCCTGGGGTGGGAATAAAAATCGCTTTCTTTTCTAGCTTTGCTAAATCCATAACTGTGGAATAACCTGGCCTACAAATAATGAGTTCTGATTGCGCAATTGCTGTGTTTAAATCCTTTGCGTTAAGGTGGGATTTCACAGTCAAGTTTCCTAATTGTTCACTCGTGTTTAGTTCAGGTTTCCCGAGTACAATTAAGGAGTTTTCTGTTCTGTCTTTTAAAGCATTTATCAGTCCTTTTTCTAAAATTGTTCTTTGAGGTTCAGGTCCTGAAACGATTGCCAAATAATCATATTTTTTTTCAGTTTCTTGTTTTTCAAAACGGGATTGGACACCAATATATATAGTGTTGTTTGGTAGAGTATTGGGCTTGGACAGGTTTCCTGCCAAATTGAGTTTTTCATCATCCATTACCCAGCAAGCTGAGTATTTATTAATGTATTTGTAATTGAAGTTGCGAATGCTATCCGTAAAATAAGGGCTTTGTATTTCCAGTTGATGCGTAATAAATACGCAAGGTATTTTGTTGGTGTACAAACCAAAGCGATTGTCAGAGATTACTCCATCAATATTGTAATCTTTAATGATTTCGGCAAGGGCAGTATTTTCCTTTTTTATGTTCCATAAAAGTTTTGGGGTTTGCAAAAGCATACTTAATTCCATAGGAATAAATTTTGGGTACTTTATATTGTATCCTTCAAAACGAATAATTTCTAATTGCGGAAATTCATTGCTTAATAAGTGCAATGGGCGCGAGTCGGCTGCCAATATTACTTCATAATTATGCTTTATTAATTCCTTAATAATAGGAATGCACCTAGTAGCGTGTCCTATTCCCCAGTCTAGTGGAGCGACTAAGATTCGTTTTTTTGCTTTCACAGGCCGAAAATACTTAAAACAAAGTATTTTTGCAGCAAAATAAAAGTTTTGGCAAAAAATAAGTTAAAAAAGTTCGCTCAGATGGAGGATTACCCGCATGTGCACCAACCCGATTTTGAAGTGTTGGAACAGGGCTATGCAATGAAGGGGAATTGGAAAAAGGAATTCTTTAAAAATGAGAATCCTTTGGTGTTGGAACTCGGTTGCGGTATGGGAGAATACAGTGTGGGTTTGGCTGAAAAATTTCCAAACAAAAACTTTTTAGGGGTTGATATTAAAGGAGCAAGAATGTGGCAAGGAGCAACTGATGCGATAGAAAAAAATTTGAAAAATGTAGGCTTTTTGCGTATCCGTATTGATTGGATAGAATACTGTTTTGCGAAAGGAGAGGTGGACGAAATTTGGATTACTTTCCCTGACCCACAAATGAAAAAAAGAAGAGGAGTGAAGCGTTTAACCCATCCTGAATTTTTGAAAAGGTATAATAATATCCTGAAGAAAGATGGGTCTATACATTTGAAAACCGATAGCCAGTTCTTACATGGTTTTACACTAGGAATTATTACGGCTGAAAATCATATTTTGGAGGATAGTACCCATGATTTATACACTTCCCCAGTGGAAAGAGAACATATGGAAATTAAAACCCATTACGAACAAATTTATTTGGATAGAGGTTTGCCAATTACTTACTTAAGGTTTAGGTTAAAGTAGTAATGGAGGACAATTTCTTCCATAAAGTATATGCTATTGTTCGCCAAATCCCTGAAGGAAAAGTAAGTACTTATGGTGCAATTGGAAAATATTTGGGTAGTGCCAAGTCAGCCAGAATGGTAGGTTGGGCTTTGAACAAATGTGCCCATGATGTACCAGCACATAGGGTGGTAAATCAAAAAGGACTACTAACAGGAAAAATACATTTTCAGGGGATTGCCCTTATGCAACAACTTTTGGAAAATGAAGGATTGGTTATTGAAAACAACCAAATTGTTGATTTGGAAAAATACTTATGGGAGCCATCCTAAATTAACATCTATTAGTCATATCTTTGCAATCTTAAATTTTGAAAATGAAGTTAACTAAGCAGGTTGTCATTGCAGCATTACAGCACATTACTTTGCCTAACGAAAAGCAGGATATTGTTGAAAGTGGTGCAATTAAAAATATACAAATATTTGGTGCGGATGTAGAGCTAGATGTAGAGGTTAAGAATCCTACTTTACAATACAAAAAGAAGGTGGAGGTGGATTGTATGAAGGCAATACACGATCATGCTTATGAAAAATCAAAAGTTAAAGTAAATCTTACGGTAAACGCACCTGCAAAGGAAGCTAAGATAAAAGGAAATCCTATTCCTGGGGTTAAGAATATTGTTGCTGTTTCCTCTGGTAAAGGAGGGGTTGGTAAATCAACTATTGCAGCAAACTTGGCAGTTGGTTTGTCCGATTTGGGGTATAAAGTAGGTGTTATTGATGCCGATATTTACGGGCCATCAATGCACATTATGTTTGGGTTGGAAGGCGCTACACCTTCTACTATTAATATAGATGGGAAATCAAAAATAAAGCCTTTAGAAAGTTATGGGGTAAAGTTGCTTTCCATTGGCTTTTTTGCACAAAGTCAGCAGGCAGTAGTTTGGAGAGGACCAATGGCTTCCAAAGCATTGAATCAATTATTATGGGATACACATTGGGGAGAACTGGATTACTTGGTGGTGGATTTACCTCCAGGAACGGGTGATATTCATTTATCACTTGTGCAGTCTATTCCCTTAACGGGTGCTGTGGTGGTAAGTACACCACAAAATATAGCTTTGGCGGATGCTAAAAAAGGAGTAAATATGTTCCGTATGGATAGCATTGATGTCCCTGTTTTGGGGATGGTGGAAAACATGGCTTATTTCACACCTGATGAGTTGCCAGACAACAAATATTATATCTTTGGAAAGGAAGGTGCAAAAGGATTAGCTGAAGAAATGGGTATTGACTTGTTGGCTGAAATCCCAATTGTACAATCGCTAAGAGAGGCGGCTGATGCGGGTAGGCCAGCTATATTGCAAGGAGCAACTCCTATTGCAATTGAACTCTTAAATATGGCAAAGAATGTTGTAGCTGCTATTGAAAAAAGAAATACTACTTTAGCGCCAACAAAAGCAGTGGAATTAACGAACTCAAAAGGGTGCTCAACTAAATAAAATACAATGGGACTTATTACAGATAAAACTATTATTGACAAAATTGAAGCGGCTTTGCAGGAAATCCGTCCTTTCTTAGAAGCTGATGGGGGGGATATCAATTTTATTGAGCTGAGTGATGAGTGGGTGGTTAAGGTAAAATTAGTAGGCGCTTGCGGTACTTGTAACATCAGCATGATGACACTAAAAAATGGTGTTGAGGTTGCGGTAAAGCGTGCCGTTCCTGAAGTTAAAGAGGTTATTGAAATTTCATCCTTATAATTTACGTTTTATTTTCTTGGTTTTTCTCTAGTATATTTTTATCTATTTAGAATAAATATAAATTAGTAGAATTGTTCCTGTTCGGTATGTTTCTAAAGGTTGAAAAATATAAATTTGCAGCCTAAAATTGAAGATATATTTAACATGATTCGAATTACTAACTTTAAAAGCTGCATTTTACTACTAGCAGTATTATTTACTTTCTCTTTTCAATCTCTTGCACAGCCTGATGGTGCGCAAATTTTTAAAGCAAATTGTACTGCTTGTCATATGATTGGTGGTGGTAGATTGGTAGGTCCTGATTTGCAGGGGATAACTGAAAAAAGAACAAAAGATTGGTTGAAAAAATGGATCAATAGCTCTTCAGAACTGATTGCTTCAGGTGATGCAGATGCAATTGCAATCTTTGAAGAGTATAACAAGTCAGTAATGACTAATTTCTATTTTTCTGATGAAGATTCTGAGGCTTTGTATACTTACTTGCAAAGCCCACCTATTGAAGAAGTTGCTGTTTTAGGGGTTAATGAAATTATTGCAGAAGAAGGGATGAAAGATTCAACAACAATGATGATTTTTGCTTTAGTTTTACTGACGCTGGTTTTCGTTTTAACATCAGTAAAAAATAGCTTGAAAGAAAGTTTAGGTCAAAAAACAGAAACAGTTTCAGAAACTTTAATAGTTCAGAAAAACTTATTCTTTTCAAAAATTATTAATAAATTATTTGTTGGTTTTTTCATTGCAATCATAGTATTAAAGTTTGCTTTTGATGCTATGATGGGAGTTGGTGTAACTACTAACTATCAACCAGAACAACCAATTGCTTTCTCACACAAAATTCATGCAGGTGACAATGGTATCGATTGTAATTACTGTCATACATCAGCTCGTACATCAAAACATTCAAGCATCCCTTCCGCTAATGTTTGTATGAATTGTCATGCTAATATTGTTTCAGGTACAACAACTGGTACTGCCGAGATTCAAAAAATATATGACGCTATTGGTTACGACCCTGATAGTAGAACGTATATTCCTGGCTATGAGCAAAAGCCAATAGAATGGGTGAGAATTCATAATTTACCTGATTTAGCTTATTTTAATCATTCACAGCACGTTAATGTTGGTCAGTTAGAGTGTAAAGAATGTCATGGTGCTATTGAGGAAATGGATGTTGTTAAGCAATCTTCCGATTTAACTATGGGCTGGTGTATTGAGTGTCATAGAGAAACTGAAGTGAAGATGGAAGGAAATGACTACTACACTAAGATGCACGAAAAAATGAAGGAAAAGTATGCTGGTGAAAAAATTACAGTAGATAAGATGGGTGGTTTAGAATGTGGTAAGTGCCATTATTAATAAAAGATTTAGATTTTAATTTCTATATAAAATGACAAAAGCAAAAAAATATTGGAAAGGTTTAGCCGAGCTAAATAACGATCTGTTAGTTGACAAGCTAAAACAAAACGAATTTGTTGAAGAAATTCCTGTTGATGAGTTTTTAGGAGATAAGGAATTATCTTCTACCTCTACATCTCGTAGAGATTTCTTGAAGTTTTTAGGGTTCAGTACTGCTGCAGCAACTTTAGCGGCTTGTGAGACTCCTGTTAATAAAGCAATTCCTTACGTAATAAAGCCAGAAGAAATCACTCCTGGTGTTGCTAATTATTATGCAACTACTATGTATGACGGGCACGATTATGCATCTGTTTTAGTAAAAACAAGAGAGGGTCGTCCAATCAAAATTGATTCAAACAAATCAGCAACTAACGCAAGAATTCAAGCGTCTGTTCTGTCTTTGTATGATTCAGGTAGATTAAAAAATCCAATGAAAGGTCGTGTAGATACGGATTGGAGTACTGCTGATGCTGAAATTATTGCAAAATTAAATGAGATAAAAAGTAGTGGAGGTAAAATTGCTATTTTATCTTCTACTATTATAAGTCCTTCTACTAAAAAACTAATTGCTGACTTTTCTGCTGCTTACGGTAATGTAACGCATGTGCAAATGGATGCTGTTTCTTATAGTGGAATGTTGGATGCTAATGAAGCTTCATTTGGAGTAAGAGCATTGCCAACTTATAATTTTGATAAAGCTGCCGTTATTGTTTCTTTTGGAGCTGACTTTTTAGGAAACTGGCTAAATGCTGATTACGCTAAACAATATGTTACTGCTCGTAATCCTAAGAACGGGAAAATGGCGAAACATTATCAAGTAGAATCTACTTTAAGCCTTACAGGTTCTAATGCGGATGATAGAATACAAATTAAGCCATCTGAACAGGCTGGTTTATTATCTAACTTATATAGTGCATTGAATGGGGGTACAGCTGATAGCAGAATTGCTAAAATGGCGAATGACTTGGCTAATAATGCAGGAAAATCAATTGTTGTTTGTAATAGTAATGACACTGAGGTGCAAACTTTAGTAAATGCGATTAACAACAAATTAGGAAATTACGAAAACACCTTATCTTTAACTACTCCTTCTTACTTAAAGCAAGGAAATGATGCTGAGGTTGCTGCACTTGTTGCGGAAATGAATGCAGGAAATATTGCTGCATTGTTTACTTATAATGTTAACCCTAGTTATACTTTACAAAATGCTGATGCATATAATGCAGGATTAGCAAAAGTAGCATTAACAATTGCTACTTCACTTTATAATGATGAGTCGGCTGCAAAAATGATGTATGCTTGTCCTGATAATCATTACTTAGAAAGTTGGGGAGATGCAAATCCATCTAATGGAGTGTATACTTTAATGCAACCTACAATTTCTCCTTTATTTAAAGGAAGACAATTCCAAGAAAACTTAATGACTTGGATGGGGGAATCAGATTACCATACTTATTTACAAAATACGTATTCATCTATTGACTGGAATAAATCAGTACATGATGGTTACTTTACACAAAACCAAGTTGCTGCAACTGTAAGTTCATTTGCTGCTACTGTTCCTTCTTTTGATTTAGCAAAAGCAGATGGAATTGAGTTTGAAATGACGGAGAAAATCTCAATGGGAGATGGTTCTCAATCCAACAATCCTTGGCTACAAGAATTACCTGATCCTCTTTCAAGAGCGTGTTGGGATAACTATATTACTATGTCGGCAGCTACTGCTCGCGATTTAGGAATTACAAACTGGAATGTTTCCAATGGCGCCTTAAACGGTAATATGGTAAATATTACAGTGAATGGGAGCACACTTAATAATGTGCCAGTTATGATTCAGCCTGGTCAAGCAGTAGGTACAATTGCTATGGCTGTTGGTTATGGTAGAACGGCTGCAGGAAAATGTGGTAACGATATTGGTTTCAATGCTTTTGCATTAGGAAACGGTACAGCTACACTTGAATTAATTGAGGGTGAATATGAATTTGCTGCTACTCAATTGCATCATACTATGATGGGTAGAGATATTGTAAAGGAAACTACTTTAGAGGACTTTATTAAAAATCCTTATGCAGGAAATAAGCAAGTAACGTATGCAACTCATAATGGAGATAAGCCAGCTTCTGAGGTAAGTTTATGGGATGAATTTGATCATTCAACTGGGCACTTCTGGAATATGTCAATTGACTTAACTTCTTGTATTGGATGTTCAGCTTGTGTGATTTCTTGTCATGCTGAAAATAATGTACCTGTAGTTGGGAAAGAAGAAGTGAGAAAATCAAGAGATATGCACTGGTTGCGTATTGACCGTTACTTCTCATCAGACATGACAAAAGAATTATCGGCAGAAGAAAAAATTTCAGCTATTGAGATGTATGCTGAAATGGAAGAGCCATCAGGAAATCCTGAAACGGTTTTCCAACCTGTAATGTGTCAGCATTGTAATCATGCTCCTTGTGAGACTGTTTGTCCTGTTGCAGCAACTTCACATGGTGCTGAAGGGCAAAATCACATGGCTTATAACAGATGTGTGGGTACAAGATATTGTGCAAATAACTGTCCTTATAAAGTAAGACGTTTCAACTGGTTCCAATATTCTGATAACGATAAGTTTGATTTTAATATGAATGATGACCATGGTAAAATGGTATTGAATCCTGATGTTGTTGTTCGTTCAAGAGGAGTTATTGAAAAATGTTCAATGTGTATCCAAAAGATACAAGAAATTAAATTGGATGCTAAAAAAGCAGGAACAAGAGTGAGAGATGAAGATGCTCAAACGGCTTGTTCATCAGCTTGTCCTACTAACGCTATTGTATTTGGTGATGTAAATGATGATACGCATCAAATTCAAGCTATGAAAAAAGACACAAGATCATATGCATTATTAGAGCACTTAAATACTGATCCGTCAGTGTTCTATCAAACAAAAATTAGAAATAAAGCTTAATATATAGATATGCAAAAAGAAGCAGAAATTAGAGATCCGTTAATTCTTGGGAATAAAACTTTCCATGATATAACAAAAGATATTGCAAAGCCTGTTGAGGGTAAGGCCAATAAATATTGGTGGATATTATTTTCATTATCATTAGTATTGTTCATTTGGGGAGTGCTTTGTATGGCCTACACAATTGGTACAGGTATTGGTGCCTGGGGGTTGAACAAAACCGTTAACTGGGCTTGGGATATCACCAACTTTGTATGGTGGATTGGTATTGGACATGCAGGGACATTAATTTCGGCAGTACTTTTATTATTCCGTCAAAAATGGAGAATGTCAATTAATCGTTCAGCTGAAGCAATGACAATTTTTGGAGTAGCGCAAGCAGCTCTTTTCCCATTAATTCACATGGGGCGCCCTTGGTTAGCTTACTATGTATTTCCTATTCCTAATCAGTTTGGTTCACTTTGGGTAAACTTTAACTCTCCTTTACTTTGGGATGTATTTGCAATTTCAACTTACTTCTCTGTATCGGTAGTATTCTGGTACATTGGTTTAATTCCTGATTTCGCAATGTTAAGAGATAGAATGAGTGCGAAAACAGCACCTATGAAAAAGCAATTATATTCTTTCCTATCCTTTGGTTGGAGTGGTAAAGCAAAGCATTGGCAAAGATTTGAGGAAGTATCTTTAGTATTAGCAGGTTTAGCGACTCCACTTGTATTCTCGGTACACTCTATTGTATCTATGGATTTTGCAACTTCAATTATTCCAGGTTGGCACACAACAATTTTCCCTCCGTACTTTGTATTAGGGGCATTATTCTCAGGTTTTGCAATGGTTGAAACTTTGCTTATTATTATGAGAAAAGTAGTAAACTTGGAATCTTATATTACAATTAAGCATATTGAGTACATGAATGTTATTATCTTACTTACTGGTTCCTTAGTAGGTACGGCTTATATTACTGAGCTTTTCATGTCATGGTATTCAGGTGTTGAATTTGAGCAATATGCTTTCTTGAATAGAGCAACTGGTCCTTACTGGTGGGCTTATGCAATTATGATGACTTGTAATGTACTTACACCACAGTTGTATTGGTTTAAGAGTATCAGAACTTCATTTGTTGCAACATTTGTATTATCAATTTTTGTAAATATTGGAATGTGGTTTGAGCGATTTGTGATTATTGTAACGTCTCTACATAGAGATTTCTTGCCATCATCATGGACAATGTTCTCGCCTACCTTTATTGATATTGGGATTTACTTAGGAACGATTGGTTTCTTCTTTGTACTGTTCCTATTGTATGCAAGAACTTTCCCAGTAATTGCACAAGCAGAATTAAAATCGATTCTTAAATCTTCTGGTTCAGAATATAAAAATAAGAAATAATGAGTAAAAATACACTATACGGAATTTTTGACTGTGAGCTAGTTTTATTGGCTGCAGTAAAAGAAATTCGTTCGAACAACATTGACATTAAAGAAGTTTATTCTCCTTTCCCTGTTCATGGTTTAGATAAAGCCTTAGGCTTAAAAGAAACAAGAATGGCTATTACTGCCTTTATTTATGGATGTATAGGCTTATCTTTAGGCGCATTAATGATTTATAATATCATGATTGTAGATTGGCCACAAAATATAGGAGGTAAACCAAATTGGACTTTTTACCATAATATGCCAGCATTTATTCCTATTATGTTTGAATGTACGGTATTATTTGCCGCTCACCTTATGTCAATTACTTACTTGATAAGAAATGGACTATACCCAGGAGGAGTGTCGGATAGTCCAGATGTTAGAACTACTGATGATAAATTTTTAATGGAGATTGAGGTAGAAGGAGATGTAGCAGCAGTAAAAGCAATGCTTACAAAAACTGGCGCTACTGAAATTAACGAAAAAGACGCATAATTATGAATAAATTAATTTTAAAATTAGCCTTTATTTCAGGTGTTGTATTTTTATCTTCATGTGGTGGAGATTCTGATCCTGGATATGAGTTTATGCCTAATATGTACCGTTCACCATCTTTAGAGACTTATGGTGAAAATACAATTACGGGTATGAATGCTCAATTGCCTGTTGAAGGTACAGTAGCCAGAGGACATCTTTCTACATTTAACTATGATGGAACTTTAGAAGGTTACTTGGCAGCAGGAAATTCGGCTGTTAATTTACTAGAGAATAATGAAGAAAACTTAGCGGATGGTAAAGCACTTTACGGAATGTTCTGTGAGCATTGTCATGGTGCGACTGGTGCTGGTGATGGTACAATTACACATGCAATTTATTCGGCAGTACCGCATTATAATGATGAAAAACTCAAAAGAAGAGCTGGAGTATCTATGAATGAGCTAAAAGCAGGACATATCTTCCATGCAATTACTTATGGATTGAACGCTATGGGGCCTCATGCTACACAAATTAATGAAGAGGAAAGATGGAAAATTACTCTTTATGTACAAGAAGAATTACAGAATTTTGGTAAATAAAAAATAGATAAAGCATGTTTACAATAGATAAAAAAGCAAAGAATTTTTCAATGGCACTTATGGCTATTGGATTGATTGCATTAATTTTTGGATTTGTTTCAAATCCTCATGGAGCTTGGCCAGCATTATTATTTAACACTTATTTTTATATTGGGATTTCAGTATTTGGAGTGTTTTTTGTAGCTATGCAATATGTGTCAGAAGCAGGATGGTCAATAGTACTTAAAAGAGTGCCAGAAGCAATAATGGCAGCCTTACCAGTATTTAGTTTAATTATGTTATTCATCATGGTAGCAAGTATCATGCATTGGAATCATATTTACCACTGGTTACATGAAGGTATTATGACTGTTGGTCATGACGACTATGATGCAATTATTGCAGGAAAAGAAGCTTATTTAAATGCAAGTTTCTTTATCATCAGAACAATCATTTACTTATTAGGTTGGAATTATTTTGCTAAGAAATTAAGGTCATTATCAATATTGGAAGATAGAGAAGGAGGTACAGGTATTCACTTTAAATCAGTAAGTACTTCAGCTTGGTTCATGGTATTCTTTGCGGTAACTTCTGCAATGGCTTCTTGGGATTGGATTATGTCAATTGATGCGCACTGGTTTTCTACTATTTTTGGCTGGTATGTTTTTGCTGAATGGTGTGCAATTGGTTTTACTACCGTTTTATTATTTACACTTTACTTAAAAAGACAAGGGTATTTACAAGATGTAAACGAAAACCATATTCATGATTTAGGAAAATGGGTTTTTGCTTTTTCATTGGTTTGGACTTATATTTGGTTCTCACAATTTATGCTTATTTGGTATGCTAATATCCCTGAGGAAGTAACCTATTTTACAGCTCGATTGGAAGTAGAAAATTATAAATTCTTATTCTGGTTCAGTATGATTATTAATTTTATTGCACCTATTATTTTATTGATGAGTAGAGATGCAAAAAGAAACAATGGAAGATTAATTTTTGTGAGTTGTATTATCTTAGTTGGTCACTGGTTAAATTCTTATTTATTAGTAACTCCTGGTACTTTAGGTACACATGGTCATATTGGTTTTACTGAGATAGGAATAGGATTAGGGTTTGCAGGATTATTAATCCACTTAGTATTAAATGCATTAACGAAAGAGCCTTTAGAAACTAAAAATCATCCTTTCTTGGATGAGAGTAAGCATTTGCATACCTAAGCATTGTTAATATAAAACTTAAGGGTCAGCATAGCTGACCCTTTTTTTATCAATTATTGTTTACATTTGCTGCTATCATGAACGAAAATTTAAACCCTGATAATGAAGCTTTCTCTGAGGAAGAATTAGCGATAGAACAAGTATTACGCCCTAAACTTTTTGAGGATTTTGAAGGGCAAGAAAAAATTGTTGATAATCTGGAGGTATTTATTGAAGCAGCAAAACAGAGAGAGGAAGCGTTAGATCATGTATTGTTACACGGTCCTCCTGGACTTGGGAAAACTACTTTAGCCAATATTATTGCCAATGAGTTGGGGGTTAATATTAGGACTACTTCCGGCCCTGTATTGGACAAGCCTGGCGACTTGGCAGGCTTACTTACTAATCTGGAAGAAAGAGATGTTTTGTTCATTGATGAAATACACAGGTTAAACCCTATTGTTGAGGAATATTTATATTCTGCAATGGAGGATTATCAGATTGATATTATGATAGAATCAGGACCAAATGCCCGTTCGGTTCAAATTAAGATAAACCCTTTTACATTAATTGGAGCAACCACTCGTTCAGGATTATTGACAGCACCACTTAGGGCTCGTTTTGGTATCAACTCCCGTTTGGAATATTATAAGCTTGATTTACTTTCTAAAATTGTGAATCGTTCTTCTTCTATTTTGGATGTAAGTATTGCAAAGGATGCGGCAGCTGAAATTGCAGGTAGGAGTAGAGGTACACCTAGAATTGCGAATGCTTTATTAAGACGTGTTCGTGATTTTGCTCAGATAAAAGGAGATGGAAATATTGATAAAAAGATTACCCAATATTCCTTAACGGCATTGAATGTTGATGAGCACGGTTTGGATGAAATGGATAATAGAATCCTTACCACTATTATTGATAAATTTAAAGGAGGTCCTGTTGGCCTTACTACCATTGCAACTGCAGTAGGCGAACAAGCAGGAACGATTGAAGAGGTCTATGAGCCATTCTTAATTATGGAAGGTTACTTAATGCGAACTTCCAGAGGAAGGCAGGCAACTGAACTGGCCTTTAAGCATCTTGGCAGGTCAAAACCTATTGACCAAGGGAATTTGTTTTAAGAAACTTGATCAAAAACTTCTAGTATTGTGTCTTTGTATTGTGCAAAGGTAGTAAGTGCCCAAACTTTTAAGGTAATTATTTCATTTTTACCAATCCATCTAGCACTTTTCTGTAATTCTTTTTTGAATAAGTTTTTATCAAAACTTACTTTTTGCAGTATTTTTTTGCTGAATTCTAACATAGGTTTTTTTGTTTACAATACAATAACCCAAAGTTTAACAATTTATTGTTTTGTTCCCCAACTATATGCTGTGTTTTCCAAACCACTGAGAGTTAATACTCGGTCAATTACGGTAGCAGCTAAGGCTTCAAAAGTTTGTGGTTTACTGTAAAATGAAGGAGTTGCAGGGCAAATAATCCCACCCGCTTCAGTTATTGTTTTCATATTATTAATATGAATTAAACTATAAGGAGTTTCTCTTGCAACAATTATCAGTTTTCTTCTTTCCTTTAGGATTACATCAGCAGCCCTTGTTGTTAAGTCGTTACTTATCCCAGCAGCAATACGCCCCATAGTCCCCATGGATGAGGGGCAAATAATCATAGTGCCAAAATTAGCTGAACCACTTGCAAAAGGCGCCATAAAATCCATTTTATCATAAAAAGTAAAAGGATAATTATTGTAATCTGAATTATTTAATTCTGTTTCCCATACGTATTTTGCATTGTCACTCATTAATACGCCAACCACTTCTATTTGTTCTTTTAGTTGTACCAATTTATCAAAAAGTACCTTGGCATATATGGAGCCACTTGCTCCTGTTACGGCTACTATTATTTTGTGTTTCCTATTCATTAGAAATTGTAATGTATTGCAAAGCTTAATACAGCATTGTATTTCCCTTTCCTGTTAGTATTATATGTTGTAGGATGGTTGTAATCCTCTTCACCAATTGGTAATATCGAGTTGCTAATTCTAGTATTCAGACTAAGGTTCCCCGAAAATTTGTAATCCATACCTAGTAGTAATCCTACATCATTTTTTATAAATGGAGTTGTTCCTGAATATGTGATTTCTCCATAACTATCATTATAATAACCATTTATTAGATTAGCAAATTGTATTCCTCCTTCAATTTTTAAAGTTGTGTTTTGTTGGTATTGCAAAAGTATAGGCACTTCTATATAATTTAAGGAAATATCAGGTTTTCCAACATTCTTACTTTTGTAATCATTCATATCTGGATTATTACTTCCCTTTTGTATATAAGTCATTTCCATCTGAAAGCTAAGTAAAGGAGATATTGATTTATTGACAAAAGCTCCAACTAATACACCTGCTTTATTAAATCCACCTAAATCATCTCCACCAACTTGAGAGGTGCTTAGGCCTAAAATGACTCCACCGCCAAAGTTTTGCGCTTGATTACTTAAAGTTAGAAATCCACAACAAAGTAATATTGCAAATTTCTTTAGCATATTATCTTAAACTAATTCCTGCTCCTAGTGTAGCTGTTGGATATTCTGAAAAAGTATAATTTGCTTGTAATGCAAGCACAGCAATATTAAATCTAAAACCAATATTTGCTCTAAAATTATTTTTGCTTTCAAAATCTATTTTTGTTAAATCAGAAACATCAATCGGTAATCCAGCTACATTATAATTTCCTTCAACATTAAAAGTTGTTTTTGTTGAGTTATAACCTAATCCTAAATATGGAGTAAACATCAATAATTTTTTTGAAAGTATTAGATTTACTGTGGTTGCAGAAACATCTAAATTCGCTTGAGGAGATATGGTTGCTGTAGGGTCTATAAGTTTAATTTCTGAACTAAGCTTTGTGTATCCTGCTTGTATCGAAAGATCTATCGGAATTTTATCTACAATAGGTAACCATTGTAAAATATCATGTTTTAATCCTATCCCAAATAAACCCACCTTTCCAGCATCACCAATTGGAAGTTCTGGCATATATCTAAAATC
>JBLGCF010000015.1:0-16291 GCA_047617145.1 Thalassomonas sp.
GGCATTTTAATAATATCCTCACTTGCAATTTTATTTATAACATCAGCAATAGCATCTGCCTCTTTAATTCTATCTTCAATTATATTAGGAATAACTAATTTATCAGAAATTGCAAAAGCAATATCTCTAGAGAAAATCTGATTTAATCCTTTAATATTTTTAGGCCTAAATACCTTTACCCCATATTTATCAAATACTGAAACTAAAGCATCAATTTCCTTTACACAAGCATCATTTGCTGGGAAAGTACCTGCAATAACATGTGCTCTTGACTTAGGATCATAGCATTCCTCAACCTTAGGTGTACCCCCAAAATCATCCGCTATTCCTACTACTACAGCTTGTAATTTACCAGTTTCGTTTTTAATGTTTATCTTCATCATAATTGCCTGCAAATTTAATTTTTTCAAAACATTTAGAGGTTAGTTTTAACAATTAACATTTATTAACAATTTAATGGGAAAATAATAGCTTCTACTACTAACAACATTCAAATCTATTTGTACTTTTGAAGACTATATGACAAAAAAGAAATTAAAACTAAAACCTGCTAGGTCATTTAACTTTAGCGCTATTAAAGCTCCTTTTCAGGATACAAATAATCAAAAGATATTTGCTGCTCTTTTAATTCTGATTTCCCTTTATCTAATTATTGCTTTTATTTCTTTCTTTTTTCAATGGGAGGCTGATGATAGTTTAGTTTCAGGAAAAGATTTATCGGATGTTATTATAGATAAGAAAATCAATAACTCAATTGGAGGGCTAGGTGCTTATATTGCTAACTTATTTATTAAGTTATGGTTCGGACTTGCTGCATTTTTCATTCCTTTATTTAGTTTATTAGCTGGATTTAAAATACTTGGATTTAAAAAATATTCTCTTAGTAATTTTCTTTTCAATGGAATACTAGGAATGTTAATTATCCCAATATTTATTCGTCACTTTTTTAATGGATCAATTACAGCAGGGGGTATCGGTATATTCACCAATGACTTAATGAGTTCAGCTATTGGGATTTTAGGAACCTCCCTTTTACTAATTACTATTTCATTACTATACCTTGTTATCTCATTTGATATTAATGCTGAAAAAATTCAAGCCTTTATTGCAAAAATAAAACCCAATAAAAGAGCTATAGAATTAGTAGAAGATGAACCTGTATTAAGAACAACTTTCGGGGAAAGCCCAACAGCACCGGTTCTGGAAGAAAAATCAGAAGAAACACTAACAGAAACCGAATCTACCCCTCTATCAGTTGAACCAACTTTAGTAACGCCTAAAGTTGAAAAAGTAGAAACCCCAACTGAACAAAAAGAGGATGATTTAGGACTAGAAGTAACCGAAACTACTGATGAAGAAACGCTAAGCGAAACAGAAATTGAAAAGAAACTAAAAGAATTGGGAGACTTTGACCCTACTCTTGAACTCTCACAATTTAAAATGCCAGGAATGGATTTATTGAATGATTATGGCGGAAGTAAAATTGAGATAGACAAAGAAGATTTAGAAAAAAATAAGAACAAAATTGTTGAAACACTTGGACATTATAAAATTGGTATTGCTTCCATTTCAGCAACTGTAGGTCCAACCATTACACTTTATGAAATTGTACCAGTAGCAGGTGTTAGAATTTCAAAAATCAAAAACTTAGAGGATGATATTGCCCTAAGTTTAGCAGCTGAAGGAATTCGTATTATCGCCCCAATACCTGGCAAAGGGACAATTGGTATTGAAGTACCAAATGCTAAGAAAAATACAGTTTCTATGCTAGAGGTTCTGAAATCAGAAAAGTTCCAGAACTGTGAGATGGAACTTCCTATTGCTTTCGGAAAAACAATATCTAACGAAACCTATGTAGTAGATTTAGCAAAGATGCCTCACCTACTAATGGCAGGCGCTACAGGGCAAGGGAAATCGGTAGGGCTGAATGCTATATTAGCCTCTTTATTATACAAAAAACACCCTTCACAAGTAAAGTTTGTATTGGTTGATCCTAAGAAAGTAGAACTTACCCTATTCAATAAAATTGAACGCCACTACCTTGCCAAACTACCAGGTGAGGAGGAAGCAATTATCACAGACACCAAAAAAGTGGTAAACACTGTAAATTCATTATGTATTGAAATGGATGATAGGTATGAACTTTGTAAACTAGCAAAATGCCGTAACATTAAGGAATATAATAAAAAGTTCATCTCAAGAAGATTAAACCCTAATGATGGTCACAGATACCTTCCGTATATCGTTTTAGTGATTGATGAATTTGCAGACCTTATAGCAACAGCAGGAAAGGAAATAGAAATGCCTATTGCTCGTTTAGCACAATTGGCTCGTGCTATTGGTATCCATTTAATTGTTGCTACTCAAAGACCTTCCGTTAATGTAATTACGGGTCTTATAAAATCTAATTTTCCGGCAAGGGTTGCCTTTAGAGTTACCTCAAGCATTGATTCCAGAACAATTATGGACAGCAAAGGAGCCGAACAATTAATCGGTATGGGAGACATGCTTATCTCAACAGGAAGTGACCTTACTCGATTGCAATGTGCGTTTATTGATACGCCTGAAGTAGAAAAAATATGTGAGTTTATTGGTTCGCAAAGAGCCTACCCACAAGCCTACCTATTACCAGAATATGAAGCAGAGGCAGAGGCTGTAGGAGGTAAAGCTGACTTAGATGATAAGGACGCTATGTTTGATGAAGCAGCTTTATTGGTGGTTCAACATCAGTCAGGATCAACATCAATGATACAAAGGAGGCTAAGGCTAGGTTACAACCGTGCAGGAAGAATTATTGACCAACTAGAAGCTGCTGGAGTAGTTGGGCCATTTGAAGGTAGTAAAGCCCGAAAAGTAATGGTGCGTGACGAAATGGAACTAGAAGAATTACTAAGAAATCTAAATAACAATGACTAAATTACTCACCACCCTATTAATTATATTGAGCACTACCCTTTTTGCTCAAGACCAAGTAGCTAAAGATGTACTTGATAAACTAAGTACAACCACAAAATCATACAAAAATATGACCGTTGGTTTTGATTTCATATTCGAAAACAAAAGCCAAAATATTAAAGATGTTCAACAAGGAACTATAGTATTGCAAGAAGAAAGTTTCCGATTAGAAATGCAAGAACAAATCATTATTAATGACGGAGAAAGCCAATGGATTTACTTAGCTGACATGAATGAAGTGCAGATAATGGAACACGACCCTGAGGAAGAAATGATGAGCCCAAACAAATTATTTACCATATACGAAAAGGGCTACAAATATACTTATGTTGGTGCTGAAGCAGAAAAAGGAAAACGCCTACAAGTCATTGATTTATTCCCAGAAGAAAGTGGCGCTTTTATAAAAATTACACTAGCTGTAGATGCTGGCAAAAACCAATTGCATAAAATTATCATGCACGATAAAAATGGAGGAAGCTATACTTATTTAGTAACCAGTTTCAAAAGTAATACTAATATTGCTCCTTTCAATTTCAATGCTAAAGACTACCCAGGAGTTGAAGTGATTGACTTGAGGTAGTTTAGTTGTTAGATAAAAACATAGATCACTTCACTTTGTTTAGGATTACAACTACCTAATCAACATCACCTCCCCTACTTTTTTACGTATAGCACCCAGTTCATCTTTAATTACAATAGCCCAAGTATACGACCCATGCTGGCTATCTGCACCATCCCACCATTCATTAATATCCTCTGTTTCAAAAATTCGTTCTCCCCATTGGTTATAAATATAAAACGCATAGGATTCATACTTTTCCATGCGCAAGCCTACAGGGCCAAACCTATCGTTATCACCATCACCATCAGGAGTAAAAGTGTTGGGGATATACAATACAAAATCATAATACATAGTAATCCTGTGCATTACTGAATCAATACACTGGTTACTATCAGCAACCATTAACCAAACATCATAGATTCCAGCATTTTCAAACTCATGCATAGGATTAGCCAAAGTGCTATTAGTTGTATCGTCAAAACTCCAAAACAAAGAAGTATAATTAGGAGTTGTTGTTATAAAGTGCATTTCTGGCTGTAAGGTAGAAACCGTAAAAGGACTATATTCAAAACTAGCAATAGGATTATTATAAATAGAATATAACTTCCCTATTGAATCAACACAACCATAATTAGAAGTAACAAATAGCTGAGTAAAATAATCCCCTGCATAAGTGTAGGTGTATAGTAAACTGTCACCATTCACCACCTCTCCATTTCCTAAATACCAAATACTATTTACAATATTACCCACACTAACTGCTGAAGTATTTACAAACTGACTGGGGGTATTAGCACAAATTCCATCCACTATAAAATTAGCCACTGGGTTAGGGCGTACATCAATATTAATTGTATTACTCCTATTACTACACCCATTCGTATCCGTTACATTCACAAAATAATTACCAGAAGTATCCACATAGGTATAAATTGTAGTCGTACCATTATTCCAACTTTGAGCCACATAGTTTGAATCTACTTGCAGCAGAACACTATCTCCCTCACAAAAAGAAATAGGTCCTAAAGCAAATATATTCGGATTGGGCAATGCGTGTATTTCCACTAAAATACTATCGTATCCACTACAACCATTTACATCTATCTCTTCAACTAATAACTGAAACACACCCGAATTGTTAAGGTCCATGATGATGTGTTCTGTTCCGTTACCTGAAGAAATAGTTGCAATAGCAGTATTTGCTTGCACCTGCCAATTATAGGAAGACCCAACAGTATAGGGCACTCCAAAATTGTGGTTAGTTCCTGCGCAAAGATGCACAGTATTTTGTGCCACTAATTGTGAAGCAAATGCAATAAACAATAATATGATAGATTTTAGTTTTCGCATTTATTACCAGTGATTAATTGGTCCTGTTATAGGTGATGGGTTAATAGTTAATATCATAGTACTTATCGCATCATTACAAGGAGTATTACCTGTTGCAGTTAAAGTTAACGTAACACTACCTGCTGCAATATCAGCAGCTGATGGTGTGTACGTTGGGGTTAAGGTATTTCCGCCACTCAATGCTCCTGTACCTGAAGTTGTCCAACTAAGTCCTGTATTATTAGAAGCAGATGTACCACCTAATGTATAAGTTGAACCTTCACAAACATTATCATCTGCTCCAGCATCAGCTATAGCTGCAGGAATAATAGTTAATACCATACTACTTATTGCATCACTACAAGGACTATTACCAGTTGCTGTCAATGTTAATGTTACATTACCAGCAGCAATATCAGCAGCTGATGGAGTATAAATTGGTGTTAATGTATTTGTTGGATTAAACGATCCTGTACCTGAAGTTGTCCAACTAAGTCCTGTATTATTAGAAGCAGATGTACCACCTAATGTATAAGTTGAACCTTCACAAACATTATCATCTGCTCCAGCATCAGCTATAGCTGCAGGAATAATAGTTAATACCATACTACTTATTGCATCACTACAAGGACTATTACCAGTTGCTGTCAATGTTAATGTTACATTACCAGCAGCAATATCAGCAGCTGATGGAGTATAAATTGGTGTTAATGTATTTGTTGGATTAAACGATCCTGTACCTGAAGTTGTCCAACTAAGTCCTGTATTATTAGAAGCAGATGTACCACCTAATGTATAAGTTGAACCTTCACAAACATTATCATCTGCTCCAGCATCAGCTATAGCAGATAAAGTTAGCATCACATCTACTATTACTGGCACACCTGGACAGAGATTAGCATCTGTTTCTATAACGCTCAAAGTGTGAGGACCTCCAGGGATCATTCCCCAATCAATTGTAATAGCATTTGTTCCTTGTCCAGTTACAATCGCACCTCCTCCAGTTAATGTCCACTGATAAGTTGACCCTGAAGTAGGAGGATTGATTAAATAGGGTTCCGCAAGCGAACCCACACACACCGTTTGTGTTGGAGATGTGTTTGTTTGAGCAATCATTTGATTGCTAGTTAAAAATACAGCACTAACTAGTAGCAGTATTTTTAACATTCTTGTTGTTGTTTTCATGACCTTAACATGTTTTAATTAATAATTGTTTTTAGTTTGTTATATTTAATTTTAATTGTGCCAAATTGGTGTTGTTATTGGTATAGCATAAATTTCAAGTGTTACAGGAGTTCCTGCACTCTCACAACCATTCACATCTGTTTCACTTAGATAATAAGTATAAATCCCTGCTGCAGTTTGTCCGGTTGCAAATGTTGATCCATTACCTACAACTGCAGTAAGACCAGCATCAGAATACCAAAAAGTAGGAGTAGAAGTTACTACTGTAGCTGTTAAATCAGGAATTACTCCTCCTTCACAGGCTACTTCATTAGTAGCCGTTGGTGCGGATGGGATTGCATAGATCTCTAAAGTAACAGGAACGGAAGGCCCCTCACATCCATTCAATGTTTCTGTGACATAGTAAGTATATAAACCGACTGCAGTTTCTCCTGTAGTAAAATAATTACCTGTAAATACCTGAATAGTTAATGCTGCATCTAAATACCAATTTGGAAGCGATCCATAAGCAAGTAAGTCAGGAATTACCCCACCTAAACAAGCCGTTTCTGAAAAAGCAATTGTTGCAGTGGGTAATGGATTTACTGTAACTGTTATTATGGGCGACCAACTACTGTTTGGACAGCCGTTATATTCTCGAGCTTTTACTCTGAATTGTGTTGATTGAGTTATATTATTATATATAACTGGGTTATTTATATTCCATCCTGGAGTAGTTAGATTATTCCAACTACTACCATCATTATATTGAAATCTATATTGAGTTACTGGAATTTGGGCTGATGCTGTAAAAACAATATCATCTCCTACACAAGCAGGATTTGGTGATGCCGAAAGCGTAACCGTAGGAATAGGATTCGTGATAATTTCAGCACACTCTGAAATAATAGTATTACAACCTGTAATTTGTGGATAAACAACTGTACAATAGTAATATGTAGTTCCTGGAGTTGTTGTTTGTGGAGTGTATGTATTAGTATTATTTCCTGGCCCTGTGGCGGGTACAGATCCACCAGAAACAGTAGTATCACAAATTGAGTTCTCATACCATTGATAAACAGGAATTATTGCATTAGCGCCTACAGTTACGAAAAAAGTATCCGCTACATTTATTGTCAGATTAGATCCTATACATACAGCAGAATCTTGTGGGTGTAATGTAAATATTGGTGCTAATACAGTCTCCACTGTAACAATAGAAGATGTGTCTGCACAACCCTGCCCTGCACTTGTTACTATACAGTAATAATAAGTAATCCCAACTGTATTAGTTGGTGGAAGCAAAAAAGAATCAATCTCATTTGGGATGATTACTGCACTTAATGCTTGGTTTGGTGAACTGTATTCATACCATTGATAGGAAACAAGGCCTCCATTAGATGTAATCGTTAGATTAGAGGGTGAATAATTTTGACATATTGTTTGTAATGTTGGCGTTATACTTGCTGTGATTGAAGTGATACAAGAAGCGTCATCAATTGTTGCTGTTGAATCATAATTACATGCTGTTGGGTCCATACATCCTAATATAGGCTGAGAAACAATACAAGAGCCGTCATCACATTGAGCATTTGGATCATAATTAGTAGCAAGAGGATTCATGCATCCAAACAATAAACCACTAACTATTGCTGTATCAGTTGCAGAACATCCATTTGCATCAGTAATAGTAACGGTATAAGTACCGGAACTTAGGTTATTAGCTGTTGCTGTATTTTGCCCATCTGACCATAGATAAGTGACAGGAGTTGCTACTGAACCACTTACAACTAAGGTGTAGTCCTCAGTAGAGCCAAACCAAGCTATATTCTCATCACAAACTAATGCTTGATTAGAAGGTTGATTCTGAACATCCTGAGCAACAATTCTCATTCTGCTTTGTCCAGGTATTGCTCCAGATGGGACAGTAATTGAAATAGTATGGGATGAAGGACTCTGGGCTGGACTTACTTGTCCGACCAACTCGTTTACATCATTAAAATCTCCATCTATATTCCAGTCAACATACACATTAGCTATATCAATAAAAGCTGTATTTGGATTACATGAGCCTAAATCAACAGTCAGATTATATGAACTTCCTGGCGTTACATTAGCAGACTGAGCGGTATAATCCTGATACATATCACAAATACTTGATGTATTATTTGATATAGTAGTATTATCCCCTACGAACACAATATTATCAATAGTTGTGTAAGAATTCCACAGTGGAGTAGAAGTACAATAGGTTGATACTCCTGAAGCGCCAACTCCTGTAATATTTACTGTTGCTGAGCCTTGTTGTGTACAAGTATTAATTACTGAAGTAGTTAAGTTCATTGGTGCAAACTGACTTATACCTATATTTTCTATTCCACATGAAATACCATTGGCAAATATTTCGTAAGTATGTGAGCCTCCACATTGATTCGTTAAACTATTTGGCAAACTAACTATCGGATTCGCATCAAATTGATAAGTATAATTTACACTAGCTATAGCAATTTGCATAGAGCTTGTAACCAATACATTACACAAGGATGGACAAGCCTGAGTAGGGTTAAACTGAAAATCTGGTTCAGCTTCTAAAATTTCAAAAGTATCAGAATAAGTTGTCCAAGGACATGAATTATATGGATCTGTCCCAGCAATAACATACAAACCTGCATCTAGATTTGATAAAGCGGTGCTCCCTTGTGAATTTATCATCTGCCCAGTAGTAGTATTCCACCAAAAATAGGTATTGTAATTATCTTGGATAATACTAGCGCTACCCTCCATTCCACCATTTGGGCAATTGACATGTTGTAGATTAGCAACATCAACTGTTACAGTACATTGTGCTTGAGTATTGTTGTAATAAACAAGACAAAAGAAAAGGGATAATATTTTTATAATTCTTTGCAAAACGTGTTTTGCAAAACTACAAATAAGTAGTAAATAAATCCTATTCTACAGGAACAAGATCATAATCAATATAATGATGCAAAGGCGCATAAGTATTTATCCTCCCTCCACCTGTTACATTCTGGAACTTAAATAAAGAGAAGTCAGAACAAAAATGCATGATGATATTATACGCAATATGAGTATACTTTGCTTGGTTGGTATTGTATTTCTGTTCAAAGAATTTCAAAAAAGAAGCATCATGATTATTAGCATTACTAAAACTATAAGCATCAGGAAATTTAACATCTAAAAACATTAAATTATGGATATCCAAATTATCATACTTTTTCCAATCATACATACCAAAAACAAAAGAGGTTGAGTCCATCCCTCCTATTGCTCCAAGCATTTTACTTGCAAATGCTTTGTTTTCTGAAGGAATAATAACGACTTGCTTTTCTTGAAATATTTTACGAATTGAATCCACCTTAGTATATTGCATAGTAAAGGTTTCTACTACTTTTCCTTCTTGAATAAACAAGTTTTTAATATAAGCTGATCTCCCTTCATACCCTTTTTGATTAAGCACAATAACCCTATCCTGTTTATGATGTTTTAAAACATATTCCTTAATGATATTTATCTGTATTTGGAAAGAAGGAGACAATTGATAAACAGATCTATACTTTTTTACATTTTTAGTATTTTTAGAAAGAGGGGAAATCAATATTTTAGTAGTATGATTACCATACTTTTTACATAAAATCCTGAAATTATTGGCGTATAAAGGGCCAATAATAATATCCATATTATCCAAAGCCTTTGAGCGCACAATGTGATGTACCTTTAAGGTATCCTTATTAGTATCGAAAGTATGTAGTCTAATATTTTTTCCTTGTTTTCTCAAAGAGTCAAGTGCTAATTCCACCCCAATATGAAAGGATAAAGCAACTTCAGACCCTTTATAATAAATATTCTGAATTTCTGTAATATCTTCAAAATCATCAAACATGGTATCATTCTTCACTAGGAAATAAGGCATTAACAAAGCTATATTTAATACTGAAGTATCTTGTAATTCATCAGCTAATTCAATCTGTTTTTGAATGCTTAAATTCGTTTCCTTACCTTTTGGTTGATTAGAAGAAATTGGGATATACAGTAGCTGATTATAATACAAACGCTTTTGTATTTCATTATTATCAATAATATCAGTAGTTTTAACCTTATGTAATTTCGCTATTGACTTAAGCGATTCTCCTACAGAAACAATATGTTTTACATAAGTATCGCCATCAAAAACGACAGTATCGCTTACTGTTTGAGCTGACAAGGCACAAACAAATAAAAGTGAAAATACAAAAATTATTTTCCTAATTATTCCCATTCAATAGTTGCAGGTGGCTTTGACGAAATATCATACACCACACGATTAATTCCCTTTACTTTATTGATAATATCATTCGATACTTTTGCCAAAAACTCATAAGGCAAGTGCACCCAATCAGCAGTCATTCCATCAGTTGATTCTACTGCTCTTAGCGCAACAGCATTTTCATAAGTACGTTCATCTCCCATCACTCCAACCGATTGAACGGGTAAGAAAATTGCTCCTGCTTGCCATACTTTATCGTACAAGCCAGCTGATCTTAATGAAGAAATGAAAATATGATCTACCTCTTGCAATATAGTTACTTTCTCAGGAGTAATATCACCTAAAATACGAATTGCCAATCCAGGACCAGGAAAAGGATGTCTTCCTAATAACTCCTTATCAATACCCATTGATCGACCAATCCTACGCACTTCATCTTTAAACAAAGTCCTTAAAGGTTCAACAATACTAAGCTTCATATAATCAGGTAATCCTCCAACATTATGGTGCGATTTAATTGTTTGTGAAGGACCTCCTGTTGCTGAAACTGACTCGATTACATCAGGATAAATAGTGCCTTGTGCCAACCACTTTACATTTTCTAACTGATTTGATTCATCATCAAACACATCAATAAACATAGCGCCAATTGCTTTACGCTTTTTCTCAGGATCTGAAAGCCCAGCCAACACATCATAAAAACGGTCTTTTGCATTCACTCCTTTTACATTTAATCCCATTCCTTTGTATTGCTCCAACACACTTTCAAACTCCCCTTTTCTTAACAAACCATTATCTACAAAAATGCAATATAAATTTTCGCCAATTGCTTTATGCAATAACACTCCAGCAACAGTAGAATCTACTCCTCCTGAAAGTCCTAAAACAACTTTATCATTTCCTATTTTTTGTTTTAAATCAGCAACTGTTTCCTCAACAAATAAAGCTGGAGTCCAGTCTTGTTGAAAACCACAAATATCAACTAAAAAATTCTTTAGAATAGTAGCACCATCTTTTGAATGGTATACTTCTGGGTGGAATTGCAAAGCATAGGTTTGCTCTCCTTCAATATGGTAAGCAGCAACTTTCACATCATTAGTTGAGGCAATTACTTTATAATTATCAGGAATAGTAGCAATAGTATCTCCATGACTCATCCACACTTGAGAATTTTCAGCAACACCCTTCATTAATTTATTTTCATTAGCCACAAATGATAAATTTGCTCTACCATATTCCCTAGTATTTGAAGGTAAAACTTCTCCTCCAAATTCATGTGCTAAATGTTGTGCACCATAACAAACTCCCAACAAAGGTAATTCCCCTTTTATAGCTGATAAATTAGGAATTGGAGCATTTTCTTCACGAACAGAATGCGGAGAACCTGATAAAATAACGGCTTTCCAGCTTCCATCCATTTCTGGTATTTTATTGTAAGGATGTATCTCTGAATAGATGTTCAACTCCCTTACTCTTCTAGCAATAAGCTGTGTGTATTGCGAACCAAAGTCTAATATTAATATTTTTTCGTGCTCCATTTAGCTATTTTATTTTAGGGAATAAAACTACAAAATTAGGGTTTAGCGGATTTAAATTTTCTTTCATTATTTTTATAAAGTTTTCCCCATGTGTTAAATAAAAAGAAATAAAATTAGCATGTCGTTCTTGCAAGCTATTATTCGGAAATAATTGCTGCTTTATTTTACTTGTCTGATTTAAGGAACTTTCGTTTTTTTGTTTTGCTAAACGCAACAATTTTTCTTCTAACTGAATTAACAATTTTAATTGCTTTTGTTGTTGAGATTTTATACTATTCTGAAGCCCTACATCAGTAGTTTTTGCTAAAATAGAAACATACATGTTTTCAATAGCATTCATTTCATCTTGCAAAGAAACGACTGCATCCTTTTTACTTAATACAAACTTTTTCTGTAACTGATGTTCATCTAAAAATAAATCAGCAATAGAAAACCCTAAATCCTGTCGTTTTTTATTTTGATTTGCATTAAGTAACATTGCTGAATTTCTAAGCAATAATATTGGAAAAGGAATATTTTCCTGCTCAAAAGCTGTTTTTAATTGCATAAAATAAGCCACCTCAGCAGCACCACCAATATAAGCTATATTTGGCAAAATAGTTTCTTGATAGAATGGTCGCAATAATACATTAGGGCTAAAACTTTCAGTATTCTCTTCAATCTCTTTTTCAGTAATTCCTCCTTTTATCAATTCTCTTTTCCCATCTGATAATTTGAAAAAATTAATAGGACGAACATAAGCTTGCGCCTTGTATTCATTCGCTAAATCAGCACTACATTTAATGATTACTTTTTTAAACCCTTGTTCTAAAATATCTTTTTTAATAGTAGGGATAAATTGTTGCTTTAACCTTTTATCATCCCCATCCATAATAACCAAACCATACTTGCCAAATAATTCATTTACTAAATAGCGAGTGGCGTCAGCCAAATTATCATGTTTTAAATATGCGTCTTCAAAAAGGGAAACTAATTTTTCAGCATTTTCTGAAGTTCCTAATGCTGATTTCAGTTCAGTTAAAACACTTTGGAAACCATCCAAATTCATCCTCCCTACAGCACCACTTTTTTTATTATCCCATTCTATTTTTTTTCCAAAAAGATGAATATGATTTACTTCCTGAAAATCATGATCTTCAGTAGCCATCCAAAAAACAGGTGCAAAATTATACTTTGGGTATTTTACTCGTAATTGTTCTGCTAAATTAATAGTAGAAATTATTTTATAAATAAAATAAAGAGGCCCTGTAAACAAGCACAATTGATGCCCAGTAGTTACAGTAAAAGTATTATTATTCAGTAAGCTTTCAATATTCTTTTTAGATAGATTAGATAATGAAACACTACTATTTTGTTGCTGTAAAACCTCAACCAAAACCTCCCTATTTACAGCATGTTTTTGCTTTTCAGTAATTTGTTTGTCAAAATTATCTAGTGTCGGGAAATGATTTACAAAGGATTTTAGTTTCTCATCCTCATTCAGATAATCAAGCACTAATTTTGAAAATTTATTGGTTTCTTGATATGGAATCTCTGAATTCTGCAAGCTTTATTTTTTCATAATAAATCCGCCAGCAATCAAATCATCTCCTTCATAAATTGCAGCCGACTGCCCAGGTGCAATACCTTCTACTTTTTTATGGAAAAGTACCTTAAGGTTTTCACCATCATTTGTAATAGTTGCCATTTCACCTTTATGTTTGTAGCGAACTTTTACCAAACATTCCATACCCTCTTCAATTTTATCGTACTTTATATAATTTACATTTCTAATGAACATTTCTTGTTTCTGTAAATCTTCCTTTGTCCCTACAACTACTGTATTGTCCTCAGGGTTTATTTCAATAACATAAGTAGAATTAGGCCCTAAAGAAACACCTATTTTTCTTTGACCAATAGTGTAAAAGGGATAACCATCATGCGTCCCAACAATATGCCCATCATTAGTAACAAAATTACCTCCCTTTACTTTTTCTTCTAAACCATCTACCCTTCTTTTAAGGAAACCTCTATAATCATTATCAGGAATAAAACAGATTTCATAACTCTCATTCTTTTCAGCTAAGGCTTTATAACCTCTATCCAAAGCCATTTGCTTTATGTCCTTTTTATGATACTCTCCCATTGGGAAAATTGTTCGTTTTAAGCAATCCTGAGTTACTCCCCATAATACATAAGACTGGTCTTTACTTTCATCCAAACCTTTTGAGACTACAAATCGCCCTTCAAATTCTCTAACTTGCGCATAATGTCCAGTTGCAATAAATTCACAATTTAACATATCAGCACGCTTTAAAAGCGCCTCCCATTTGATGTGAGTATTACACAATACGCAAGGATTTGGTGTGCGACCCGCAATATATTCATCTACAAAATTATCAATAATATAACCTTCAAACTCATCACGGATATCTAAGATGGTATGGGGAAAACCACAATCAACAGCCAATTGGCGAGCATCATTTATGGAATCCAAACTACAACAACCGGTTTCCTTTTTATTTCCACCTGAACTTTCATAATCCCAAGTTTTCATAGTTAAACCAATTACTTCATAACCTTCTTCATGCAATAATAAGGACGCCATAGTACTATCAATACCACCACTCATTGCCATTAAAACTCTTCCTTTACTCATTGTAATTCATTATTGTATCGCTAATTCCTTCTTCAGTAAAATATTCCCATACACCTGATTTTTTGTCCTCTGCATATAAGCCATTATAATACACCACTCCATTAGGGAAATAAAAAATTTGCTTTCCTTCTCTTTTCCCACCATTATAAGCTGATTCCATTTTTGTTTTTCCATCCATAAAATACTGAACCCAAGCTCCATCTTCAACTCCTTCACTCCAATTTTTTATTTCGTACAAATTACCAGTATAATAAAAGGTTTTTGTAACGCCATTCAACTGTCCTTTTTGATACTGCTCACTCATCATAAGCACGCTATCCGTACTGAAATAATTCCAGGTACTGTCCTTTAATTCATTTACATAAAGCCCTGCCGCTTTTAGCTTTCCGTTTTTGTAAAAGATATGGGTTGCTGCTGCAATTCCATTATGGAAAAATTCCTTTTCAACTTGTAATTCTCCTGTAGAGTAATAATAAAGAAATATTCCAGAAGGGTTATCATTTTTGAACTGACCAGAATAACGCAAGATACCATTGGTATGCATTTTTTTCCAAACGCCTTGTTTTAAGCCTTTTGTGTCAACTTCATTAATCGTTTGACTCAAGGATAAAAACGGAATTAATAGCAGAAAAAAAAGTATTTTTTTCATAGTGTGAATTTTTTACAAATATAGTAAGAAAAGGATAAATTACTTACAATTGCTTTTGCATCAATTGCTCAACACCATCAACAAAACTTTCCCAAGAAAAGCGTTTCTTTTCAATACTAGTATTAACCGTAAATTCCTCCTCTTTATTGTTGGTGTAAAAATCAACTATTGCATCAGCAATTGCTTTTGGGTTCCCTGAAGTTACATAACCAACCTTATTATTTGGCACAATTTCAGCCAAACCACCAACATTAGTCACTAACATTGGGCGTTCAAAAGAATACGCAATTTGAGTAACACCACTTTGGGTTGCTGTGCGGTAAGTTTGAGTAATCATATCTGCAGCACAAAAATAATCTTTCACCTTGTCTGCTGGAATAAAATCACTTTTCATAATGATGTTTTCTTCAATTCCTAAATCAGCAATCATATTAATATACTCCGTTTTATCATCATAAAACTCCCCAGCAATAATTAATTTTATACCCAAGGATTTTATGCGACTATCTCCCATTGCTTTAAGCATTAAATCCAAGCCCTTATACTTACGCACAAAGCCAAAAAATAGCAAGTGTTTGTCATTAGGATTTAGACCTAAATTTTCTATTGCTTTTTCTTTAGGAATTTTATCTCCAAAAACATTATAAATAGGATGAGGAATAAACTTTTTATAAGTAGTGTTTGTAAACTTTGAAAGGTCGTCCAAAACAGAAGCAGAAAGCGATAAAAAAGCATCACAACTTTTAACAAAGTAGCTAGTAAGTAAAGTATCTCCTATTCTTTTTTCGTGCGGAATAACATTATCTGTTACTGCCAAAATTTTTATTTTCTTATTCAATAAGCGTGCAATTGTACCCAAGCAAGGCGCCATAAAAGGCAACCAATACCTTACAACAACATAATCGGGTTTTTCAGCATTAATCTTACGTGCAACATTTATCCAGTTAAAAGGATTAACAGAATTGATAAGCGTTTTTATTTTTAAGTTTTTTGGTGCTTCTCCGCTTTCATATTGAGTAGTTCCTGGAAATAAAAAACCAGGATATTGAAGCGTGAAAGAATAGAGAATAACCTCATCTCCTCTATCGTAATATTCTTGAGCCAGTGCATTATTAAAATTGGCTATCCCTCCTCTAAAAGGAAAAGCAGGGCCAATAATAATTACCTTTCTTTTACTCAAAACTTATAC
>JBLGCF010000016.1:0-15382 GCA_047617145.1 Thalassomonas sp.
TTCTACGAGCAACTGCACCTGCAATTTGTCTAAAAAGAATAGAGATTTTATCATTTTCAACTACTACAGTACTCCTTTCATTATCAGTTGATGCCTTAGGGTGCCAAGCAACCAAAAATTTACCAGGGTGGTATTTGGTGTACTTTACCTCTCCACTAATAGGGTACACTTGGTTGTGCACATTAAGGGGCGACATAAATATGCTCACTTGTATTCTTTTATCCTTGTAAAACTCGTTTTCAGTAGTTTCTTCAATCACCACTACTTTTCCATCACAAGGGGCATAAACAACACCTTCTTTTCTTTCAAAGTTTCGTTTAGGAATTCTGAAAAAATTCAAAGTCATAATAAATAGAAACCCTGTAATTACGGTAGTAAAACAGGCGATATATTCGTTTGCAAAAGTGTAAGCTAAATAGTTGAATAAACTGAACGCTAAAATTTCAAGTATTAGGGTTACGGTTCCTTCTTTGTGTAATTTCATATTAAATGATATGTAAGTAAATGTATAATACTGGAATGGTAATCATAAAAGCATCCATTCTATCGAGCATTCCACCATGTCCGGGTATAAAATTTCCTGAATCTTTTACGCCAGCTTTTCTTTTAAAATAGGATTCTATAAAATCTCCAAGAGTAGCAGTGAACGGTAGAAATAAGCTAATGACTATTGCGTGATTAAGTTCTATGCTTGGAAAATAGCTTACCGTAAGATAAGCAGAGATTATTGTAAATATAAACCCTCCCACAAAGCCTTCCCATGATTTTTTAGGAGAAACAGAAGGCATAATCTTTGTTTTTCCAAAACGCACACCAAATAGATAGGCAAAGGTGTCAAAAGTCCAAGTAAGAATGAACATAAGCAGTATAACAGAGGGATCAAATACAGAATTAAGATTGTCACTTTCTGTCTTTCCGAAATAATGAATCAGAAAAAATGGAAGTAGTACATATACAAAAGCATAAACTTTAGATTTCCCTTTTCTTAGTTTCCACATCTCATAAATTGAAACAATCCCTAAAACTAGAAATAAAATATGGAATGATAATTCAGAAAAAGAAGTTCCGAACCACATGATAAGCACATAAACAAATCCTGAAAGTGCTCTAGTTAGTGTCTCGTTCATTGTTTTGTTTGTTTATCAGTTGTAGTGCAGTTTCTTGTTTGGTTTCGTTTACAAACAAATCAATTGTACCAAACATATTGTAAGAGGAATCTTGCTTATTTAAAACTACAGCATTGATGTTGTTTTCCTCTAGCATTTGTTTTACAATCTCTACCTCTATAGGATTAGCTGAACTAAATATATTAATCCAATTTTTCTTCACTATCTTTTTTAGTTATTTCTTCCTCTTTGGCAATTTTTTCAGCTTTCTTTTCTTCTTTTTCTTTAGCCTTTTTATCTTCTTCCTTATCCAGTTTAATAAGTTGCTCTTCTTCATAGGACTTCCATTTTCTTTCACCAAATATTTTGCTTAAATCATCTTTGAAAATAACTTCCTTCTCCAATAATTCAGAACCTAGTTTTTCAACTTTATCCTTGTGGGTAATTAATAATTCCTTAGCTCTTTGGTATTGTTCTTCTAATATTCTTGAAACCTCTTGATCTATCGTTTGTGCTCTTTCTTCAGAATAAGGCTTTGTAAAACCTGATTGTTGCCCTGAAGAATCGTAATAAGAGATATTTCCCACCTTTTCACTTAATCCGTAAATGCTCACCATTGCATAAGCTTGTTTGGTTACTTTTTCCAAATCGCTTAAGGCTCCAGTTGAAATTCTACCAAAAAACACTTCCTCAGCAGCTCTACCACCCATGGCAGCACAGATTTCATCCAACATTTGTTCGGTAGTTGTAAGTTGTCTTTCCTCAGGTAAATACCATGCTGCTCCTAATGATTTCCCTCTTGGAACAATAGTAACTTTAATAAGGGGAGAGGCAAACTCTAGCATCCAACTAACAGTAGCATGTCCTGCTTCATGAAAGGCAATTGTTTTCTTTTCAGCAGGAGAAATGATTTTTGATTTCTTTTCTAAACCTCCAATAATTCTATCTACAGCATCCAAAAAATCTTCTTTATTTACTTCATCTTTGGATTTTCTGGCAGCAATAAGGGCAGCCTCATTACATACATTTGCAATGTCGGCACCACTAAAGCCTGGTGTTTGTCTGGATAAGAAATTAACATCCATACTTTCCGCTAATTTAATAGGCTTTAAGTGTACTTTAAATATTTCTTTTCTTTCTAGTAAATCAGGTAAATCAACAAATATTTGCCTGTCAAATCTTCCTGCTCTGGTTAAGGCTTTATCTAACACATCAGCTCTATTAGTTGCGCCCATTACGATTACTCCTGAGTTTGTACCAAAACCATCCATTTCAGTTAGCAATTGATTAAGTGTATTTTCTCTTTCGTCATTACTACCTGTCATTGCATTTTTCCCTCTTGCACGGCCGATAGCATCAATCTCATCAATAAAGATAATAGCAGGAGCTTTTTCTTTAGCTTGCTTGAATAAATCACGCACTCTACTTGCACCAACTCCTACGAACATTTCCACAAAGTCAGAACCTGAAAGAGAGAAGAAAGGCACTTGTGCCTCACCAGCAACTGCTTTTGCTAATAATGTTTTTCCGGTTCCTGGAGGACCAATAAGTATTGCTCCTCTAGGGATTTTACCCCCTAATTTTGTGTATTTTTCTGGAGATTTTAAAAAGTCAACTATTTCAGTAATTTCTTCTTTAGCTCCTTCCAAACCGGCAACATCCTTAAAGGTAACTTTTATATCTTCTTTGTCAACTAATTTTCCTTGAGTTTTTCCAATATTAAATATTTGACTGCCACCACCACCAGCTCCACCACCACCCATTCTTTTCATAATGAATAACCAAATAAAAATAAAGAAAGCTAAAGGTAAAATCCATCCTAATAGGTCACCAAATACGTCTTTTCGAGTTTCATAAAATGGTGATACTTTCTCGTCAGCATCAAAATTAATTTGTGCTTCTTTTAGGTTGTCGCTAAAGGTCTCAACTGACCCTATTTCAAAGTAGTAATGTGGTCCTAAATTTGGCGCATCACCAAATGCTCTTTTACTTACTTCTTTAAATTGTTCCTCAGATAAAAACTCTTTTTTAATATGAATATAGGCTTTGTCTTTATTTACAATTACTATTTTTTCAACCTTGCCATTTTGCAACATAGTTTGGTTGAACTCTTGCCAATTAGTAGGTTGAGTAACCTCAGTTCCTACTAGTTGTAAGCCAATAAAAAAGATAAAAATAAGAGCATAAACCCAATAGATTTTGAATTTAAAATTTTTAAACCCTTTTGGCAGACCTGATTTTTGTTTATTATCCATTTTTTTTAATTCTTATATGTTTTGAATTCAGCATCCCCCCAAAAGTCTTCTATATTGTAAAAGGCTCTTGTTTTTTCTTGGAAGATATGAACGATAATATCAGAATAGTCCATTAAAATCCATTCTCCAATATTATTCCCTTCAGTGTGAAATGGTTTTTCACCTAAATCCTTTGAGATTGTTTTTTTAATACCCCCTTCAATTGCTTTTACTTGAGTGTTTGATGTGCCGGTACAAATTACAAAATACTTGCAAATTGCGGAGTCTAATTTTCTTAAATCTAGGGAGATAATGTCCTGTCCCTTTACATCTTGTATTGCATCTACTATATTTTCTAATAGAATATTTGTTGCATCAATTTTTTTAGCCATATTTATTTTTAGATTTGCGTTTGCAAAAATACATTTTTTAAACCAATAATTTCTGAAATAGATAAGCTGCTTTGTTTACTAAAAATCATATAAAATTAGATGCCATAAATTCTACAAACGAATATGCCTTAAGTTTGAAAGAAACACCTGCTTTTAAGGAGGGATTAGTAGTAACTGCAAGCTACCAAAGCGGGGGGAATGGTCAAAGGGGTAAAACTTGGGAAAGCATTGCGAATGAAAACCTTTTACTTTCAGTAGTTATTGAGCCTAATATAAACATTAATAAGCAATCCGAAATAAGTAAAATAGTTGCTTTATCTGTTTGTGATTTGTTAACTGAATTAGGATTAAACCCTAAAATAAAATGGCCAAATGATATTTTGGTTACTAAGCAAAAAATAGCAGGAATCCTTATCCAAAATAAATTACAAGGAAATTACATTTCCCATTCGGTAATTGGAATTGGCTTGAATGTTAATCAAATGATTTTTGAAGACTATTTTCCTAAGGCTACTTCTTTAAAGTTAAAGCTGAATGTCACCTTTGATATTGATAATATTCAAGTGATTTTTTTAGAATTCCTATCAAAACGATTACAAGAATTTGAAGGAGGTATAAAGCATGAAGAAGCTTATTTAGAGGCTTTGTTCTTAAAAGATAAACCTGCTGTTTTTGAAAGTGGCAATCAGCAATTTATGGGAATAATAAAAGGAGTAACCCAAAGCGGAAAACTACTTATACAGAAAGAGGATGATAGTATTGCTGAATTTGAAAATCAGCAAGTAAAATACTTATTTTAGAATTTCTCCATTTTAGAAGCTAACACATCTAAAAATTGAGTCAAAGGTTTTTCAACCATCATTTTCATCATCATATTTAGTTCAGCATTAATTTCTAAACGCGCTTGACATTGGTCACCTTTCTCGGTAATAAAACAATCCAAAGAAAAAGGAACTTGACTTCCCTTAGCAGTTAATGAAATCTTTGAGAAAGCAGTTTTTTCTCCTAATTCTAGGTTTAAAGCAGGCATACCTTTCATCTTAAAAGAACAAGTTGTTTCAGTGCTTTCAAAATCCTTAATGGATGAAGGCATGATTTCTTTTAGGTTGTTAAGATCTCCAATTTTAGTGAAAAAATCTTCTGCACTTCTATTTACAATTACTTCTGGTGATTTGAATGTTGCCATAGTTTTATTTTTTCCAGATTGAAGGGTTTTCTCTCCACTCTTTTAAGATAGATAGATCTGATTTTTCAATATATTGTGATTCGATTGCTTGAGGTAATAGAGTATTGTAGTCGCATAGCGATACATACTCACAATCCGCATTCTTGAAGTTTTCAACTGCTGCATCAAAGCCATATGTAAAGATGGAAACCATGCCTTTTACATTCATTCCAGCCTCTTTTAAAACTGCTGCTGCTTCCAAACTACTTTTTCCACTGCTGATTAAATCCTCAACTAATATTACGGATTGGCCTTCTTCAAAATAGCCTTCAATTTGATTTTGTTTTCCGTGTTCTTTCGCTTTTGATCTTACATAAATAAATGGCAAACCAAGTTCCTCAGCAACCAAAGCTCCATGAGGAATTCCTGCAGTAGCAACTCCAGCAATTACATTGGCACCTTTGTAATGGTTTTTAACAATAGCTGCTAATCCTTGCCTGATATGATTTCTTATTTCAGGATAGGAAAGTGTTTTTCGGTTGTCGCAATAGATTGGAGAGTTCCAGCCTGCGGCCCATTTAAAGGGATTGTTGGGTTGTAAAATAATTGCGTTTATTTGCAATAAAGATTTAGCAACTTGTTTAGCAATATCAATATCATATATCATGTCGCAAAAATATAAAGTTTACATTAATAACGAGCCAAAAACTATAACTGATAATTGGAAAAGTTTTTGTGCTGATTATAGCTTAATTGAGGCTGCAGGAGGATTGGTTTATAATTCAGATAATCAGTTGCTTATGATTTTTAGAAATGGAAAGTGGGACTTACCAAAAGGTAAGTTGGAAATAGATGAAAACATAAAGGAGTGTGCAATTCGTGAAGTAGAAGAGGAGTGTGGAATTTCAGGATTAAGTATTATAAATGCCTTAAAAGACACTTATCACACTTATGAAATAAACGGAAAGAAAATACTAAAACGCACCTTTTGGTTTGCTATGAATAGCAATTATAAAGGGAATTTGATACCTCAAACTGAAGAAGGAATAACAAAAGTTATTTGGGTGGATAAACAAGATATTGCCGAAAAGTTAGAGAATTCCTTTAGGAATATTAATGAATTATTGAAATAACCGAATGGAGTATTTTAAATTTATCACTCGTTTTATTATTTTTTGGCTTGTTTACTTTTTAGTAAATCGTATCGTTTTTGCTTTGTTTTTTATTGAAGAAGTTGGTGCTGCTTCAATTAACGAACTCCTAACTATTTTACCTAAAAGTATTCCTTTGGATATTTCATTTATTAGTTATTTATTGGTGCCAATTGTGGTGTTGTTTTGGATTAATTCTTTTCTGAAAAAACAAGGATTTATCCCTAAGGTAATTTATAGTTTAGTTGGCTTTTTTATTCTCCTTACAGGATTAATAGCTGGGGGTGAGGTAGCTTTGTATTCCGAGTGGCAAACAAAACTAAATTTCACTGCTTTATCTCATTTTGTAAATCCTGATGAAGTGTTTAAAACAGCAAGCCTTGGTCATGTTTTTACGAGTGTATTATTTATTGTTATTTCTCTAGTATTCATTCGTATTTATAAAAAGAAAGTAAAAGGAGAATTACCAATAATAAAAATTAATAATAGCCTTAAGAATTTTACTTTGAGTATAATTTATTTACCCTTTTTATTAGGGATTCTATTGTTAGGAATAAGAGGTGGATTTCAACCGATTCCTGTTAATTTGAGTGACGCTTATTTTTCCAATAAAATAATATTGAATGATATTGCCGTAAATTCCAATTGGAATATTCTACAAAGTATTTTAAAGAGTAAGACTAATTTTGAAGGAAATCCTTACAAAAAGTACTCTGATGAAGAAGCTGCTGATTTTATGAATACGCTAAAACCAGAAACAGATTCTGTTACGCATATCTTAAAAAAAAAACAGCCCAATATTGTATTTATCCTTTTGGAAAGTTGGTCGGCTGATAATGTGGAAAGCTTAGGTGGTTTGGATGGAATAACGCCAAACTTTAAAGCCTTGGAAAAAGAAGGTTTATCCTTCACTGATTTTTATTCCAATGGTTGGACTTCCGACCAGGGGATGAGTTCTATTTTCTCCTCTTTTCCTGTCTTTCCTTATGTAGCGGTTATCAATCAAGCGGATAAGTCTAGGAAACTACCCTGTTTAAATAAATCCTTAGCTGAAAAGGGCTATCACTCTTCATTCTTTTTTGGAGGGCAACTTACTTATGGGAACATTAAAGGTTACTTGCTTTCACAAGGATTTGATATAGTAAAAGATGAAAATGATTATCAGGAGTTACCCTCTGGATCATTGGGGGTGCATGATGAGTTTATGTTTAAGCAGTTCAAGCAGGAATTAAAGCAATTGCCTGAACCCTTTATGAGTACACTCTTTACGATTAGTTCTCATTCTCCTTTTGATTTCCCTGCCGAACACAAACTTAGTTTTAATCATAAAGATGATAAATACGTGAATTCTGTGGCGTATACTGATGTTTGTTTAGGTAAGTTTATGGAAAGTGTAAAAGAGGAAGATTGGTATGCAAATACACTGTTTGTAATTGTAGCGGACCATAGCCATAGTTCACCAATAAAAAGGCGTGTTGCCCAAAAGGAACGCTATAAAATCCCTATGCTTTGGATAGGTGAGGTATTGAGTGAACAGTACAAAGGAAAGCAACACAATAAAATGGGTTCGCATATTGACATTATTTCTAGTGTTTTAGGTCAATTAAATATAAATAATAAGGCTTATAATTTCGGAAATGACTTGTTTAATCCTGCTGCTAAAAGTGTAGTTCCCTATGCTTTTCATAAGGGATATGGTTTAATTAGAGCTGAAGCAAATTATGCTTTTTCAGAAAGTTACAATAAAGTGTTTGAAAGCATTGCAACAGATAGTTTGCAAAAAGCAGTGATTAAAAAGGAAACGGAACTGTATTTTCAAGCTGCCTTTAAGGAGTATATGGAGTTGTAGTTACTTTCCGATACAGAACTTCCCAAAAATATTTCCGAGTAGGGTGTCTGTAGTAACTTCCCCAGTTATGCTTCCTAAATGAAAGAGAGATTGGCGGATATTAATGGCTAAGAAATCCCCAGTTAATCCAGAGTTTAGTCCATTAATAATGGTATTTATTTCGTGAAGCGTAAGTTGTAATTCCTCATAATGTCTAAGGTTGGTTACTATCGTTTCATTATTGGATAATTGTGCCGTATTTACAAAAGTTAACAACCTTTCTTTTAGCGTTTCAATTCCCTCATCCTTTTTTGCTGAAATGAAAAGTGCATCTTTAAAGTCATTCTTAATTTCAGGGTTTAAATCAATTTTATTGATGACAATTAATAATTTATCACCAGCACTTGCTTTAATTTTCTCTAGTTCTAAAAGTTGATTGTTAAGCTCCGCATCAGCATCAATTAAAAATAAAACGATATTTGAAAGTTCTGCTTTCTCTAAAGATTTTTTAATTCCTAAACTCTCTATGGTATCAGTAGTTTCTCGAATTCCTGCTGTGTCAATAAAACGAAATGTAAAGCCTTCAATATTCAACTGATCTTCAATAGCATCACGAGTAGTTCCTGCAATATCAGAAACGATTGCTTTTTCTTCATTCAGTAGCGTATTCAGTAGGGTAGATTTCCCCACATTTGGCGCCCCTAAAATAGCAACTGGAATCCCATTCTTAATCACATTTCCTAGTTTAAAGGATTGAACTAATTTTTCTAATTCTATCTTTATTGCTGTCAGTAAATTTTCAAATTGTTTCCTGTCAGCAAATTCTACATCTTCTTCCGAAAAGTCTAATTCTAGTTCAATTAAGGAAGCAAAGTCAATGAGTTTTGTTCTTAACTCTTGTAGTTTATTCGAAAACCCTCCTCTTAATTGCTTTAGTGCCGTTTGGTGTGCAGCTTCACTTTCTGATGCTATAAGGTCAGCTACTGATTCTGCTTGTGATAAATCCAGTTTTCCATTTCTGAAAGCTCGCATAGTAAACTCACCAGCAGTTGCTATTCTACATCCTTCAGTTATGAATAGTTGCAATAATTTATTTTGTATAAAAGTAGAGCCATGGCAGGAGATTTCTACTGTTTCTTCTCCAGTATAAGATTTACCATCTTTAAAAATACTTACAAGTACTTCATCAATAATTTTAGTGTTATCGGATATTGTTCCAAAATGAATGGTATGCGATTTTGAAGCAGAAATATCTTTACTGAAAACAGCATTTGTGATTTTTATAGCCTCTTTCCCTGACAAACGAATTACGGCAATAGCACTCAATCCGCCTCCGGTTGCTAGGGCACAAATAGTATCTTCTTGCAATAAATTATTCATGCTGCAAAAGTATTCAAAATCCTTTGTTAATAGCCATAATGTTATAATTTTGCAACCCAAATTAAAAAACAAACCAATGAGCGTATTAGTTAATAAGGATTCAAAAGTAATTGTACAAGGTTTTACAGGTACTGAAGGTACTTTTCATGCAGGACAAATGATTGAGTACGGAACAAATGTAGTAGGGGGTGTTACTCCAGGAAAAGGAGGACAAATTCATTTGGATAGACCAGTATTTAATACCGTTACTGAAGCTGTTGAAAAAGCAGGTGCTAATACTACAATGATATTTGTACCGCCAGCATTTGCTGCTGATGCGATAATGGAAGCTGCTGAAGCAGGAATTAAAGTAATTATTTGTATCACTGAAGGAATTCCTACAAGAGATATGATTATGGTTAAAGAATATATTTCGGATAAGGACTGTACTTTAGTTGGTCCTAACTGCCCTGGGGTTATTACTCCTGAAGAAGCAAAATGTGGTATTATGCCAGGTTTCGTTTTCAAAAAAGGTAGAATTGGTGTTGTTTCAAAATCAGGTACTTTAACTTATGAAGCTGCTGACCAAGTAGTAAAAGCAGGAATGGGAATCTCAACTGCTATTGGTATTGGTGGTGACCCAATTATTGGAACAACTACTAAGGAAGCTGTTGAACTTTTCATGAATGACCCAGAAACGGATGGTATCATTATGATTGGTGAGATTGGTGGGCAATTAGAAGCAGATGCTGCAAAATGGATTAAAGCAAATGGCACTAAACCTGTAGTTGGTTTTATTGCTGGACAAACTGCTCCTGCAGGTAGAACAATGGGTCATGCTGGTGCAATTGTTGGTGGTGCGGAAGATACTGCTGAAGCTAAAATGCAAATTATGCGTGAGTGTGGTATTACTGTTGCTGAATCTCCTGCTGAAATTGGAAAAATGATGGCTGAACTAATGGGTGTTACTGCTTAATTAGTTTTTAATATATAAAAGAAAAGCCGAGCATTTGCTCGGCTTTTTTTATATTTGTGAGATGATACAAAAGCTTAACAACATAGTTATTGAGGGTTCAGCAGGAAAACCTATTTTGGTTGATACTACTTTTAAAGCTAATTCTAGTGCAAAGAAAGTAGTGGTTTTTTGCCATGGCTTTAAAGGGTTTAAAGATTGGGGGCCGTTTAATAAAATTGCAACTCATTTTGCTGAACAGGATATTGTATTTGTAAAATTCAATTTTTCCTATAATGGAACAACTATTGATGATCCAAGTAATTTTGGAGACTTGAAAGCATTTGGAAATAATAATTTTTGCAAAGAGCTAAATGATTTGGGCTTAGTGTTGGATTGGATAGAAAACTGTAAAGAGCTAAAAGGAGAGATTGATGCTTCCAAAATTTCCTTATTTGGACATAGTAGAGGTGGAAGCATTGTAATGTTAAAAACTACAGAAGATAGGAGAGTAGCGAATGTAATTGCTTGGGCTTCCCCATCTAACTTTTTAGATAGGTTGCCAAAAGGAGAAAAATTGGCTAAATGGAAGGAAATGAATGTTGCCTATATATATAATGGAAGGACAAAGCAAAATATGCCCATGTATTTTCAGTTTTATGAAAATTGTATAAGCAATGCTGAGCGTTTGAATATCCAAAATGCAGTAGCTAAAATTAGTGTACCTCATTTGGTAGTACATGGTAGTGATGATCCAACTGTTTTATTTACTGAAGCAGAAAATATAAAAAGTTGGAACATAAATACACAACTACATATTATTGAAGGGGCTAATCATGTGTTGGGTGGTTTTCATCCTTATGATTTAGAGGAATTCCCTAATGATTTGCAAGAAGCAGTTGATGTAACACTTGATTTTCTAAAAGGGTAGGCGAGCAGAAGGAGTTTCGCTTTGGTCAGCAAAATCCTTATCTAAATATTTAAAATAACCTGAAATTGCAATCATAGCGGCATTGTCAGTACAGTATTCAAATTTAGGAATATACAAGGAATACCCTTTTGTTTTGGCGAGTTCAGTAAGCTGACTTCTTAAATAAGAATTAGCTGAAACACCACCCGCTATTGCGAGTTCTTTTATACCTGTTTGTTTTATTGCTTTTTCTAGTTTCTTTAATAAAATACTGACAATACTATGCTGAATTGAAGCACATAAATCCTCCAAATTTTCTTCAATAAATTTTGGGTTCTTTTGCATATTGTTTTGAATCTTATAAAGGATAGAAGTTTTAAGTCCGCTAAAGCTAAAGTCCAACTCTTTGATTTTTGGTTTTCCAAATTCAAATGCATGGATATTCCCATTTTTGGCGTGTTTGTCAATGAGTGGCCCTCCAGGGTAGGAAAGTCCTAATATTTTTGCCGATTTATCAAAAGCCTCTCCCGCAGCATCATCAATGGTGGTTCCAATTACCTCCATTTTACTTGGGCTATCAACTTGTACAATCTGAGTGTGTCCACCAGAGACTGTAAGGCATAAAAAAGGAAAACTTGGCATAGGCTCTCCTTCATCAATAAAATGGGAAAGGATATGGCCTTGCATATGATTTACAGATATTAGTGGAATATTCATACCCATCGCAAAGGATTTTGAAAAGGAACTTCCTACTAAAAGTGAGCCTAAAAGTCCAGGACCTTTAGTAAAAGCAATTGCCGTAATGTCTTCCTTTTTGATGTTTGCTTTTTTAATAGCAGCATCTACTACAGGAATGATGTTTTGTTGATGTGCTCTAGAAGCAAGCTCGGGTACAACTCCACCATATTGGGCGTGTACTTCTTGGTTAGCTACTATATTAGATAGTATTTTTTGTCCCTGTAAAATAGCGGCAGAAGTATCATCACAGGATGATTCTATCCCTAAAATTATAGGAATTTTACTCATCTAATTTTTTGAATGAATGCCCTAATTTATCTCTTTTGGTTTTCAGGTAGAACTCATTGTGAATATTGGAATCTATTTCTAGGGCTACACTTTCAACTATTTCTATTCCGTATCCCATCAATCCAACTCTCTTTTTTGGGTTATTACTCAGAAGCCTAATTTTGGTAACATCCATTGCTCTTAGTATTTGTGCCCCAACACCATAATCTCTATCATCAGCACTAAATCCTAGTTCTGTATTTGCCTCAACTGTATCACGTCCTTTTTCTTGTAATTCGTAAGCTTTTAACTTGTTAAGTAATCCTATTCCTCTTCCTTCCTGATTCATATAGACTAAAACTCCTTTTCCTTCTGCTTCAATTTGTTGTAATGCTGATTGTAATTGATGTCCACAATCACATCTGCAAGAACCAAATATATCACCTGTCATGCAAGAGGAATGCACTCTAACTAATACATTTTCATCTTTACTCCATTCTCCTTTATAGATAACTAGGTGTAATTGCCCGTTAGTTGTTTGTTTGTAGGCTTTCATTTTAAAATTACCATAATCAGTTGGTAATTGTATGTCTGCTTCTTCTGTAATTAAAGATTCATTTTTTATTCTGTATTCAATCAAATCCTTAATTGTGATGAACTTTAAATCAAATTTTTCAGCAATTTTATGTAATTCTGGCGTTCTAGCCATTGAACCGTCTTCATTTAATATCTCTACAATAACCCCAGCAGGCTCTAGTCCTGCAAGGCGGGCTAAATCAACTGCAGCTTCTGTATGTCCTGCTCTCCTTAATACTCCTCCTTTACGTGCTTTTAAGGGGAAGATATGCCCAGGCTTTCCTAACTCATCAGGATTAATATTTGGGTCAACAAGTGCTTTTACTGTTTTTGCTCTGTCTGATGCTGAAATTCCAGTAGTACAACCATGCCCCATCAAATCAACTGATATGGTAAAAGGAGTTTCATAAGCAGCTGTATTTTTCCCTATCATCAGCTCCAGCCCTAATTCTTCACATCTACTTTCTAGTAGGGGAGTACAAATTAAGCCTTTACCATGTGTTGCCATGAAATTAATCATTTCAGGAGTAGCCATTTCAGCAGCAGCTACAAAATCACCTTCATTTTCTCTGTTTTCATCATCAATAACGATAACTACTTTCCCTGCTTTAATATCCTGAATTGCCTCTTCTATAGTGTTGAAACTCATATTGTAAATTTATACGGCAAAAATACTAAGATTTACTGTATTTCCTTCTTTTTAAGGAACTGATTAATTCTTTTTAGTAATGGACTAAAATCAAATAATTGCGCATCATTTTTAGCCTTATAGATTAAAAACAATGCAATAGGTAAAAACACTAGATTGGCTAGCCACATTCCTTCATATGCATTCATGCTTAAGTCCTTTGCAGCTTTTTCACCTATCATGCTTAACACATGGTAAATAAGGAAAAAGAATACTGAGATTAAAACTGGAAGTCCAAAGCCTCCTTTACGGATGATTGCTCCTAGTGGCGCTCCTATTAAAAACAAAAGTAAGCATGCTACAGCTAAGCTAATTTTTCTGTGCCATTCAATTTTATGTTTTGTAATAATTATTTTACGGTATTCTAAATCATTTTTATTCGATTTTGCAATTGATTTTATTGTTCTTAGTTTATTAATTGCGATATCATATTTCTGCTTTATTTTAATAGTGTTGAAGGGTTTGAAAACTATTAAGCTGTCAGCTTCCGATTCTAAATTATATTTATTTTTTATGTTCTTGCTAAAAGTTTCTTTTCTGTCTTCAAATTTCAGACTTAATGAGTCGATAGCTTTCGCTAATTGTTTATTACTTAGCATTGCATAATGGCCTTTGTATAAGTCCTCACTATTATTCATTGTGCTGAAACTAGATAAGTCAAATCGGATTAAATCTTCCTTGAAATGTGTAGTTCGATAGGGATTATCACCTTTGCGTTTATTTTTGGAAATATCAATGTAAGAGTGCCCATTGTGTAGAATAAGCTCTAAAAACTGTTCATCTTTAGTTAATTGCATGATTCCACTTTCAGCAATAATAACTTTATCATTTCCGTTTTTTGCAGTATGATCATAAATGATAATTTTGTTTAAAGTTTTTCCATCATCATTCTTATCTGCAACTTTGATGCTGTAACCTTCAATCTCTTTATAAAATATTCCTTCTTTAATATTTAGTGCTGGTTTTTTCTTTTGAATATCATAAATCATACTTCCATTCTTAAGATTAGCAATTGGCATGACATAATTTGAAAATAGAAAAGAAGAATATCCAATAATAATTACAAAAATAGTAAGCGGAAAAAGAATTCTTATAAGTGATATTCCTGATGATTTTAATGCCACTAGCTCATAGTTTTCACCCAGTTTACCAAACACCATTACTGACGCAAGTAGCATGGAAATGGGTAGGGCAACAGGTACAAATCGTGCAGAAGCGTAAAAAATAAGTTCAGCAATTTGAGTAAATTCCAGTCCTTTACCCACTAGGTCATCAATATATTTCCATAAGAATTGCATTAATAAAAGAAAAATCGCAATAAAGAATGTTGCGATAAAAGGACCTAAAAATGATTTTATTAAGAAAAGGTGTAGCCGTTTCATAAAGAGAATAAATTAAGAATTATGAACCAATTGCTCTTTTAAGTAGACTAATTTGTTTTTCCCAAAGATTAGTTTGCTCTTCAATTTCATCTTCATCTTCCGCAAAGTCAGTGATTATTAATGAAACATCTGAAGTCATTTCATCAACTTGAATAAGAAACTCAAAATAATCTTCTTTGGTATCATTATCTTCCCATTTGAAACGGATAAAGTGATTGGTTTTTAATTTCAGCAATTTAGCATCTTGCTCACTACCTTCCCAAAAAAAAGTAAATGTTTTATCTTTAATAATTACATCATCAGCAAACCATTCGGCTAATCCACTGGGTGTGCTAAGTCGTTTAAACAATATATTCACGGATGAATTTATTGGAAATTCTAATGTATGTTTTATTAATTCTGACATGTAATTGGGAGTACTGACGGCAAATATAACCTTATTTATGATATAAATTTTTTCTTTAAAAATATATTTTAAAAAGATGAAAAATTACATTATAGAATAAGTGAAAATAATATATTTGCACCCTTAAATTTGGCGTGGTAGCTCAGTTGGTTAGAGCGCAGGATTCATAACCCTGAGGTCGGGAGTTCAAATCTCCCTCACGCTACTAGATATAGAAGGCCCTTTTTA
>JBLGCF010000017.1:0-15380 GCA_047617145.1 Thalassomonas sp.
GAAGCTTTAGAGCAATTACAATTTAAAAACAAAAACTTTAATAAATAAATGACTGTACAAGACCAAATAACAAACGATATAAAAGAGGCTATGAAAGCCAGGAATGTAGATAAGTTAGCAGCACTTAGGGCTGTAAAATCTGCTATTATGCTAGAGGCAACTAAGGATGGAAGTACAATAGTTGCTGATGAGGTATCCTTGAAACTAATTGCAAAATTGGTAAAGCAAAGAAAAGATTCTGCTGCAATTTTTGAAGAACAGAATAGACCTGACTTAGTGGTTGATGAAGTAAATCAATTGGCTTACTTAGAGCCTTATTTGCCAGCTCAAATGAGTGAGGATGAGGTAAGGAAAGTAGTGCAAGAGGTTATTGCAAAGGTGGGTGCATCATCTCCTGCTGATATGGGAAAATGCATGGGCCCATTAATGGGTAGGCTTAACGGAAAAGCAGATGGTTCACTTATTTCTAGATTAGTGAAAGAGGAACTTTCATAAGATAGATTAAGAAAAATACAGATAATAAAAAAGGCGAACAAATGTTCGCCTTTTCTTTTTTAGCACCAACTAAAAAATTTATTTTACTTTATTCACAACAGCTTTAAAAGCTTCTGGATGATTCATTGCTAAATCAGCTAAAACTTTTCTGTTTAACTCAATTCCGTGAGCATGAATTTTACCCATAAATACTGAATAAGACATTCCTTGTAATCTTGTTCCTGCATTAATTCTAGCAATCCATAATGCACGGAAAGTTCTCTTTTTGTTTTTTCTATCACGGTATGCATATTGCAACCCTTTTTCTACAGCATTTTTTGCTACTGTATGTACGTTTTTTCTTCTTCCAAAGTATCCTTTGGCAGCTTTAATGATTTTGTTTCTTCTAGCTTTGGCAGCTACTGAATTGACCGATCTTGGCATAATTTAATGTTTTTTGGTGTATAGTGGCCTTTAATTTTTGTGCCCTTGTTTGAACTACATACCTGGTTAATAACCTAATTTGTTTTAAAGTCCTAACTGAAGTTTAACACTCTTTGTATCAGCTTTTGATACATATCCTGTCTTAGTTAAGTTGTGCTTTTGTTTAGTCTCTTTCTTAGTTAAGATGTGTGACTTAAACGCATGCTTTCTTTTTAATTTACCAGAACCTGTAAGTTTGAATCTCTTTTTGGCTCCAGCCTTTGTTTTCATTTTTGGCATTGTCTCTTTTGTTTTATTTCTTCTTTTTTGGTGCTATAATCATTATCATTTTCTTTCCTTCAAGCTTTGGCATGTTTTCAACTACTCCAACATCCTCTAGCGCTTGTGCTAGTTTTAATAGTAAAATCTGACCTTGGTCTTTAAAGATGATTGTTCTCCCTCTAAAAAATACAAACGCTTTTACTTTTGATCCTTCTTCTAAAAAGTTTCTAGCATGTTTTAATTTAAAATCAAAATCATGCTCTCCTGTATTTGGTCCAAATCTTAACTCCTTTATTACAACCTTTTGTGCTTTGCTTTTTATTGCTTTTTGCTTCTTCTTTTGGTCGTAAATAAACTTCTTATAATCAATTACTTTACAAACTGGTGGTTCTGCATTCGGAGAAATTTCTACTAAATCTAAATTTAGATTTCTGGCAATTTTAATTGCCTCATCAAGCGAAACAATGTTTGGTTCTACTTCATCTCCCACCATTCTTACGAATGCGGCTGTTATTTCTCTGTTTGTTTTGTGTAGTTTTTTTGCTATTACCCTACCTCTGAATGGTCTTTTTTTTGCGATTGCGTTACCGTTTTAGTTATTAAAAGTGATTAAATTATCTATTTCCTCTGTTACTATTTTTATAAATCCATCAACCGATATGCTTCCTAAATCCTCACCTCCATGTTTACGAACTGAGATTGTTCCTTCATTTTCCTCTCTTTCGCCAACTATAATGATGTAAGGAACTTTTGAAACTTCTGCATCTCTAATCTTTCTTCCGGTAGTTTCAGCCCTATGGTCAATTGGGCCGCAAATATCGTAATTTTTTAATAATTGAGATACTTTTTCTGCATAATCATGAAATTTCTCACTTATGGGTAAAATCGTGAACTGATCAGGGGCTAGCCAAAGAGGAAAATTACCTCCACAATGCTCAATTAATACGGCTACAAATCGCTCCATAGAACCGAATGGTGCTCGGTGAATCATTACTGGCCTATGTTTCTGATTATCAGAACCTGTGTATTCTAGCTCAAAACGCTCTGGTAAGATATAATCTACTTGAATAGTTCCTAATTGCCATTCTCTCCCTAAAGCATCCTTCACCATAAAGTCAAGTTTTGGGCCATAAAATGCTGCTTCACCATATTCTATAACTGTTTCTAATCCTTTTTCAGCAGCTGCTTCAATAATGCCTGATTCTGCTTTTTCCCAGTTTTCATCCGAACCAATGTATTTTGTTTTATTTTCAGTATCTCTTAAAGAGATTTGTGCTTTGTATTCCTCAAATCCTAAAGCTTTGAAAACATATAATACCAAGTCAATTACTGACATGAATTCTTGTTTCACTTGGTCAGGACGAACAAATAAATGAGCATCATCTTGTGTAAACCCTCTAACACGAGTTAACCCATGTAATTCCCCTGATTGCTCGTAACGATAAACGGTACCGAATTCTGCAAAACGAACTGGTAAATCTTTATATGAATATTGTTTTGCTTTGTATATTTCGCAATGGTGCGGGCAGTTCATAGGTTTTAGGAAAAATTCCTCTCCCTCATTTGGAGTTTTGATAGGTTGGAAAGAATCCTCTCCATATTTTTCGTAATGCCCTGAACAAACATATAAATCTTTATGTGCGATATGTGGCGTAATTACAGGTAAATATCCTGCTTGTGTTTGTGCTTTTTTCAGGAAGTTCTCTAATTTTTCACGGAGTTGTGCTCCTTTTGGTAACCATAATGGTAATCCTTGTCCTACTTTTTTTGAAAAAGTAAAGAGTTCCATTTCCTTTCCTAGTTTTCGGTGGTCGCGTTTTTTTGCTTCCTCCAATAATTCTAGGTGTGCTGTAAGTTCTTTTTGCTTAGGGAAAGATACTCCATATATACGCGTAAGTTGCTTACGGTTTTCATCTCCTCTCCAGTAAGCACCAGCAATACTTAATAATTTAATCGCCTTTATTTTTCCAGTAGAAGGAATGTGTGGTCCTCTACATAAATCGGTAAAATTACCTTGCGTATAGAAAGTAATTGTTCCGTCTTCTAATCCTTCTAAAAGTTCTAATTTGTACTCATCCCCCTTTTCAGTAAAGTAGGTAATTGCTTCTTCTTTTGAAACTTCTTTCCTATCGAACGACATTTTCTGAGAAGCTAATTCCTTCATTTTCTTCTCAATTTTTGGTAACTCATCAGAAGATAAAACTCTATCTCCTAAATCGATATCATAGTAAAAACCATTATCGATTGCAGGACCAATTCCTAACTTAACTCCAGGGTAAAGTGCTTCTAATGCCTCTGCCATAATGTGTGCAGAAGAATGCCAAAAACTCATCTTTCCTTGTTTATCATTCCAAGTATGTAGGGTAAGGGTAGAATCGGTGGTGATAGCACGGTTTGCATCCCAAACTTCTCCGTTTACACTAGCCGATAGCACATTTCGTGCCAGCCCTTCCGAAATCCCCATAGCAATATTCATTGCTGAAGTTCCGCTTTCTACTTGTTTGATACTTCCATCAGGAAGAGTAATGTTAATCATTATTTTTGTTTTAAAGGTTGCAAATATAGGAATAAGATGTTAGATAGGAGTAGTGAGATTTTAGATTTTAGGATTTGCTTAAATTGGGTGGTTTTTTGCTTATATTTGGGGTTTAAATCTATTGTTTATAATTTGAATAATTTTTAACATTTATCAATAAATAGGTGTTATGATATTTTGTAGTTTTGTCGCTACAAATAAATTATATCTACTTTATGGCTAATGAGAGAAAAACAGAAACTATAGTAAGGAATCATTTTAATCAATTCCTTTCGGATATTACACTAGAGGAGCAGAAATCTGATAATGCAATTATTAATAAGTTGCTAAAAACAGCATCTAAGAAAGGAACGGGTCAAGGTTATCCTGAGTTTATTATTTCCTACAATACTGAATCTGACTTAGTAATTGTAATTGAATGTAAGGCAGATTTTACTAAACACGAAAGCAAAACAAGAGATAAATATGCAGATTATGCTGTTGATGGGGCTTTGCTTTACGCTTCATATCTTGCGAAAAGTTTTGATGTATTAGCAATAGCAGTAAGTGGTGAAACTAAAAGAGAGTTAAAAGTTTCTAACTTCTTGCATTTAAAAGGTGAAAGAATTGCCACTGAAATTTTTGATGACAAACTTCTTTCTGTGGATGAATACCTTACTGGTTACTTAGGTAGTCCTGAAAAATTAAGACAAGATTATAAATCTTTATTAGACTATACCAAAAAACTTAATAAAAAACTACATACAGATAAGATACCAGGTCATCATAGGGCTCTATTAATCAGTGGTGTGCTTATCTCATTAGAGAATAAAGCATTTAAGAAATCCTATGCTTCACATTCTACAGCTAAAACACTTGCTAAATCGCTTACTCAAACTATTTCTGATATGCTGGAAGGCGCAAATATTACAGGTGAAAAGTTACAGAACCTAAACCATCAATTTGGCTTTATCAATACTGACACTTCTTTGTCTCAAAAAGTTAATGTATTAAAAGATTTGATTGATGATATTGAAGTAAACATCAATAGATTTAGGAAGAATCATGAATATTATGATGTATTAAGTCAACTCTATATTGAGTTTCTAAGATATGCGAATAGTGATAAAAGTTTAGGCATAGTTCTGACCCCACCTCATATTACTGAGCTTTTTGCTGAATTAGCTCAGGTTAATAAAAATTCTATTGTGTTTGATAACTGCACTGGTACTGGTGGGTTTTTGATAGGTGCAATGAATAAGATGATTATTGATGCTAAAGGGGATAAACAAAAGGAGAAAGAAATTAAATCAGAACAACTTATAGGTGTAGAATATTCTTCTCAAATTTATGCTCTTGGCGTTTCAAACATGTATATCCATCAAGACGGTAAAACTAATATCTTTAAAGGTTCTTGTTTTGATAAAAATATTATAACGCAAGTAAAAGCTAAAAAACCAAATATAGGTTTCCTTAATCCTCCCTATAAATCTGACAAAGTTAATGACGCAGATGAGTTAGAGTTTATTCTTAATAATGTATCTTCATTGCAAGATGGTGGTACTTGTATTGCAATTATCCCCCTTTCTTGTGTGTTAGCTAAGAAAGGTAAAGGGTTATTTTTTAAACAGGAATTGTTAAAACATCACACATTGGAGGCTGTATTATCTATGCCTAATGAACTTTTTATAAATTCTAAAGTTGCTGTTGTTTCTTGCATAGTAGTTCTTAAAGCACATAAGGCACACCCAAAAGGAAAAGAAACATTTTTCGCTTATTGTAAGGATGATGGTTTTGTTAAAAGCAAGGTTCAAGGTAGGTTTGATGCTAATGGTGAGTGGAATGATATTAAGGATAATTGGTTAACAGCATATTTTAACAAAACAACTATACCAGGTTTTTCTGTTAATAAAGTCATTAAACCAGATGATGAATGGTGTGCAGAAGCTTTCTTAGAAACTAACTATTCTAATCTTAATGAAGATACTTTTATAAGTGAAATAAAGAAATATGTTGCATTTAAAGTTTTAAACCAATGAAATTAATATCTCTAGATAGTATTTTTGATATTGTATATGGTAATCAATTTGACTTAAATAAATTAGATGTAGTCAAAGATGGTGAGATTAATTTTGTTTCTAGGTCAAGGGAGAATTTAGGTGTGTCTTGTACTGTGAATATTTTCAAAGGTACTGTTCCATTCGAAAAGGGTTTAATAACTGTTACACTAGGTGGTACTTATTTACTTAGTTCATTTATTCAGCCTGTTCAGTTTTATACTTCTCAGAATGTCAAAGTACTAAGTCCAAAAAATCCTATGTCATTTGAAGAGAAACTTTTTTATTGTAAAGCAATTGAACAAAATAGGTTTAGATATTCTTCACATGGTCGTGAAGCAAATACAAGTCTTAACAATTTACTTGTACCTAAATCTGTACCTAAATCTGTAGCAACTCTTAACTTGAGTCCTTATATGTCTGATTATTCTAAAAGAATATCAAATAAGAAAATTTTAATAGGATTAGATGATTGGTCATATCATAATATTGTAGATTTATTTGATATTTCAGCAAGCTCAGACCCTTTATATTCTAAACTTGAGCAAGGAAATCAAACCCCTTATATTTCTTCTACAGAAAACGATAATGGAATTTATAATTATGTTGATTTAGAGCCTACTAATAAAGCAAATACTATAACAGCTAATAGAGGTGGGTCTGTTGGTTATTTTTTTTATCAACCAATAGGTTATTTATCAACTCCTGTTGATGTTCGGATATTGACTCCAAAATTTGATTTAAATAAATATATTGCTCATTTTTTAACCACTATATTACATTTAGAAAAATATAGGTTTAATTATAGTAGAAAAATGGGGTCTGATAGATTATCAAAGTTAAAAATTAAACTTCCCTCAACTCAAGAAGGAAAGCCTGATTGGGAATTCATGGAAAATTATATTAAATCTCTTCCTTACTCTACCTCTATTTAACTTTGTATTATCCCAGGATTATAAGCCTCTTTTATAGGTGCATTGTTGGCTGCTTCAATCCCCATACTCAAATTGACACTCTACCTATTAATAATACAAGAGCTTGTATAAAAGAATAATTATTGAGTAATTTCCACTTCACAACTCACTGCATAATGGTCGGATAGCTTTTGCTTATATTTAGTGTAGTTATAGCTATTGAACTGTTCATCATGCAAAATATAGTCAATGCGTAGGGCAGGTAATTTCACAAAACTTTGTCCTATTCCTTTCCCTGATTCTTTAAATGCATCTTTCAAGTCGCTACTAATGGTGTTGTAAGAGAATGAAAGTGGTGTATCATTAAAATCACCACATAAAATAATTGGGTAGGGTGAACTTTGCATATGCTCCTTAATCACTCTTGCCTCTCCAGCTCGTTTTTTGTAACTGCTTTTCATTCTCTCCATTATTCCGTTTATGCCTTTTTTTAGGGTTTCTTTTTGTGGGTTTTGCAAAAAAGTATAATCACTATTCTTAAACCAATTAGATGCCAAATGTACATTGTAAACGCGTATTGTGTCAGTGCCTATAAGTAGGTCGGAATAAATGCAAGTATTGTTCATGCGCTCTCCTTTTATGCTTACAGTTGCTTTGTTTATTTGCGGATAGTTACTGTATATTGCCATGTGCCATTGGCTCTTTTTACTTTGCAAACCTATATGTTGGTAAGCGTAATTTAAGTTTGGAATTTCCTCTGGCGTATAAAATTCTTGTATGCAAAGTATGTCTGCTTTTTCAGTTTTGAAAAAGGTAATTATTTCTGATTTTACATTAGGTTTTGCTATCCATTCGTAACGATTGAAAAGCCGTACATTATAGGAAAGTACTTTTATACTATCAGTAGTTTTGTTAGTGTTGGGTTGCGTTCCGAAAAACAAACCTATGTATTGTATGCCGATTAGCAATACAATAATATTTGCCCAGATTTGTTTTTTAAAACCAATAATCCAGTAGATAAGAAACAAGCTATTGACAACATAAAAAACAGGAAATAATAAGCCAAAAAAGGAGATAGGCCAAAAGAAAGTTGGGCTTATATAGGGAGATAAATAGGCAAGAAGTAGCAATAATAAACAAACAGAGTTTGTTAAGTAAAGCAGCTTATTTATCAGTGAAAGTCCTTTCATTTTTATTTTTTACTGGCAGAAAATAAAGTTGCTTTTTCTTCTTTGCTTAAGCTTTCGTACCCTGATTTTGATATTTTCTCTAAGACCAAGTCAACTGCTTTTTGTTGTGCTGATTTCTCAGTATTGAATTGTTTATCTGTTTTTGGGCGTTTGTGTACTGTTTTAAGTTTGCTTTTGGGTTTAAACAAATTACTTAGGCTGTTTAGCCATGTTGTAACCCCTATTGAATAATCATTTCCTTTTTGCAATTGTTTAATGTAAAGGTAGCCAAATAATGCTCCTCCCAAATGGGCAATATGTCCTCCTGCATTTCCTTTAGGAATGCTCAATACATCCAATGCGACACTAAAAATAGCAATGTGTTTTAACTTTACAATTCCTATAAAAGGAAAGCGAACGCTATAATTTGGGGTGTAAGTAGCAATGGCAACTACAATAGCTAAGACTGCTGCTGATGCACCTAAGGCTTGAGCATTTTGGGTGTAAATTACTAAAGCAGGAATATAATTATATGCAATAATAAAGAGTAGTCCCCCAGAAATTCCTCCTAGTATATAGGTGCTTAGGAGTTGCTTTGGGCTTAAGTACTGTAAAAATATTTTTCCTGCAAAGTGCAACCAAACCATATTGAACAGCAAATGCAAAAAGCCATTATGCATAAACATATAAGTAATGAATGCCCAAGGTTGGATAAGTAGTTTGCTGTTTTCAGCAGGTAAATATAATCGGTTTAAAATAGGAGATAAATCAAACTGAAACATGAAGGAGAATACTCCCAAAATGCTGAATAGTAAAAATATACCTACATTTATATAGATGAGTTTATTAAGGACTGTTCCTTGTTTAAACTCCTGTTTCAGGTTATTTAAAATGCTAGCCATTAATAAAATTGGGTATTATTTTTCTGCCAGTATTTTAGGATAATAAAGCCAAATAGCATTCCTCCCAGATGGGCAAAGTGGGCTACATTGTCGGCAGGATTATTGCTTATTCCTGCATACAATTCCATTATCCCATAAAGGATTACAAAGTATTTTGCTTTTATAGGAATCGCAAAATAAATATACAATAAGGTATTAGGAAAAAGCATTCCAAAAGCCAATAGGATGCCAAATACGGCTCCTGAAGCTCCTACAGTTGGGGTGGTTACTAACTGTGTTAGTCTTAAGGAATTTACATTTCCTGGATTATAACGGCCATTTTTTGCCAGCTCCATAAGTTCAGGAAAACTATTTGCTAATTCTATAATTTGATATTGACTAACAGCCAAATGGACAAAAGCTGCCCCAATTCCTGTTATCATGTAATAGGTTAAGAATCGTTTTCCTCCCCATACATTTTCCAATACCTTCCCAAACATCCATAGGGCAAACATATTAAAGAGTAAATGTGTTGGGCTTCCATGCATAAAAAAGTGAGTAATCAGCTGGTGTGGCATAAAATCCTCCGACTGAAACTGATGCAAGGCAAACCATTTTGTAAAATCTATACCATAGCTTTCTAAGGAAATGGTTGCTAAAAAAAACAAACCATTAATGATAAGTAAGTTTTTTACTATTTCGGGTAACTGGCTAAAGCTGGATGGTCGGTACATGTTAAAAATATTTTTCTAAGTCAGCAGTTTGTAAATTAATTAGGGTTACTTTTCCTAACGGGCAAACACTAGGCGTATTGCATTTTAGCAATTCAGTTTTTAAAGCAAGCATCTCTTCATTGCTGAGTTTTTTTTGTTCGTTTATAGCCAAGCTCAAAGCAAGCGATATGGCTAAGCTGTTATTTTGGTTGGTCTGTAATTGTTCATTATTCTTGTGCTGTTCAATTAAGTGCTCAATTACAAATTGCAAATTTTCTTCTTGGCATTCAGGCGGTATTCCCAGTATAGCTATGCAGTCATCTTCTTTTATTTCAAATGAAAACCCTACGGATAATAAGTCTGCTTGTAAATGATTAATTACAGCAATATCCTGTTTGTTTAAATGTATTTCTTTTGGAAATAATAATTGTTGCGACTGCCCTTTGTTGTTCGCAAGTACAGAACTAAAGTATTCAAACAAGATGCGTTTATGGGCTCTTCTTTGGTGCAATAAAACCATGCCTTGTGCTGTTGGGAATGCAATGTATTTATTTCCAATTTGCATTACCTCACTACTGTTATTCTCTATTTTAAAGTGTGTATTCAATTGCCTTGTTTCCACTTGTGTTTCCTGTGGAATGTATTGTTCTGTAGGAGTGAAATTTTCTATTTTCCCAAAAGGATTGTAAGAAGTATCTACTTTTATTTGAGGTTCCTTTAGTGTTGCTGTTTTGCTTATGCTAGGGGAGATATCAAAAGACAGTTCTTGTGAAAAATCTAAAGTTGGTGCTATGTTATATTTTCCTAGTGAACGCTTAACACAAGCCCTCATTATGGCATAGATAGCCTGTTCATCCTCAAACTTAATTTCTGTTTTTGTAGGGTGAATATTTATGTCAATCAGTTTAGGGTCTATCTGAAGATTGATAAAATAAGAAGGAAAATAATTACTTGGAATTAAATCCTCAAAAGCTTTACTCACCGCATGATGCAAGTAGTGGTTTTTAATAAACCTACCATTTACAAAAAAGTATTGCTCGCCTCTAGTTCTTTTAGCCGATTCAGGTTTCCCTATAAACCCATCAATACTTACTACTGAAGTTTCTTCTTCAATGGGTACTAATGTTTCGTTTTTCTTCCCACCAATAATATTGACTATCCTTTGCCTAAAGTTTCCTTTTGAAAGATGAAAAATTTCATTGTTATTGTGAAAAAACTGCATCTTTATTTCAGGATTTGCTAGCGCTACTCTTGTGAATTCTTCTGTAATATGGCGCATTTCAACAGTATCCGATTTCAAAAAATTTCGCCTTGCGGGTACATTGTAAAATAGGTTTTTTACTTTTATAGAAGTTCCGTTTGCAGTAGCACAATCGTGATGTGTTTTTATCTCGCTTCCTTCAATTATTAGGTGTGATCCTAACTCATTGTTAGTTAGTTTTGTATTTACTTCTACATGGGCTATTGCAGCAATTGAGGCCATTGCCTCTCCTCTGAACCCCATAGTTTGTATGGCAAATAAATCGTCAGCATTTTTTATTTTTGAAGTGGCATGTCGTTCAAAACACATACGTACATCTGTCTCGCTCATACCAGAGCCATTGTCCACAACCTGAAGCAAGGTTTTTCCTGCATCTTTTACATACAGTTTTATTTCAGTACCTCCAGCATCCAATGCATTTTCAAGCATTTCTTTTACGGCAGAAGCAGGTCTTTGTATGACTTCTCCTGCTGCAATTTGGTTGGCAACATGGTCAGGTAATAATTGTATAATATCCAATACTAGTTCAGCTTAATTGATTAGTAGTTTGTAAGCTAGCAAAGATAAAATAATAATCAGAAACAGGATTCTATATCTTCTGCCTTTTTGTGCAGGATGTTTTAAGTTAGTCCTTTTGAATTTTAAAGGAGATTTTCCTTCTTTTAAAAGCTGCTCTCTTCTTTCTTTTCTTGCATCATAATACCTTGGCTTAAAGGAAAAGTATTTAGCGCTAGGCGTTTTAAAAAAAGAAGGAAGTTTGGGTGCTGGCATAGGTGCAAAAGTAGAAAAAAAGGTTTTAATATTTTTAGTTAATAAGTAATGATTTTCAAATTATGATTTGTTTTAAAAATCACAAACTATTTCTAATTTTACCAGCTATGAGGAAAATACTATTTCTATTTGTTGTTACTACTATTTTGGGTAGTATTTCAGGTACTTTGCAAGCACAAAATAAAGCTGTTTTCTTAACTGATTCAACTTCTTGGGCTGATAGCGTTTTACTTACTTTATCAGAAGAAGAAAGGATTGCACAGTTGTTTATAGTTACTGCTTACTCTAATCAAGGAGATGCACATAAACAACAAATTACTGATTTGATTGAACATTATAAAGTTGGTGGTTTGATGTTTTTGCAAGGTGGTCCTGTAAGGCAAGCAAAGTTGACTAATTATTATCAATCAATAACTAAAACTCCTTTAATGATTGCTATGGATGCAGAGTGGGGAGTGGCTATGCGATTGGATTCTGCTTTGCGTTTTCCTTGGCCAATGACTTTGGGTGCTATTGAAGATACTAACTTGATTTACCAAATGGGAGAAGAAGTAGCGCGTCAATGCAAACTTATAGGAACTCACATTAATTTTGCTCCTGTTGTTGATGTTAATTCAAACCCTGAAAACCCAATTATTAATAACCGTTCCTTTGGTGAAAATCCTGAGAAAGTTGGGCGGATGGGGGTAGCTTACATGAAGGGAATGCAAGATAATAAGGTTTTAGCCTGTGCAAAACATTTTCCTGGACATGGAGATACAGATGCTGATTCTCATAAAACATTACCTACAGTAAATCACCTAAAGTATCGTTTAGATGAAGTAGAATTAGTTCCTTTTAAAAAGTTAATTAATAATGGAATTGGTTCAATTATGGTTGCTCATTTACATATTCCTGTATTGGACGAAACTAAGGATTTGGCTGTATCTCTTTCTCCTAAAGTAGTGGATGGATTGCTAAAAACTGAAATGGGATTTACTGGTTTGGCAATTACTGATGGATTAAATATGAAAGGGGTAAGTGATTTTTATGAACCAGGAATAGTTGATGTAAAAGCTTTGCTTGCAGGTAATGATGTTTTGCTTTATCCCTTGAATGTTCCAAAAGCAATTGAAGAAATTAAAAAAGCAATTGCTAAAAATCAAATTACTCAAAAAGAGATTGATGCAAGATGTTTGAAGATTTTAAAAGCAAAACAATGGATGGGGCTAGATAATTATTCTCCTGTAAATTTGGAAAAAGTTGCTTATGAAATTATTACAAAAGAAACCGAACTGTTAGATAAAAAATTAATAAAATCATCCATAACATTATTGCAAAATTATGATACGTTATTACCTTTAAAACGCTTGGATACTTTGCGAATTGCAGCTGTAAGCATTGGTGAGCAGGCGAATAGTTTTAAAGCCATGTTAAGTAACTATGCTAAAGTTACTCATTTTAAAATTGATGAAAAAGCAACTGCTAGTCAGCAAGCAGTTTTATTGAATAAACTTTCAAAATTTAATTTAGTAATTGCCAGTGTGCATAAGTCTAATGCTAATGCTTGGAAATCCTATAAAATTGATAGAAAAGCAGATATTCTATTGCAGTCTATTGCTATGCAATCGAAAGTAGTGGTACCAGTTTTTGCAAATCCGTATAGTTTAAACTCTTTCTTGTTTACTAATAATTTTGATGCGCTTTTATTGGGTTATCAAAATAGTGAAGTTGCACAGGAACAAGTTGCACAAGCCATTTTTGGAGGAATAGGGATGAGCGGTAAAATCCCTGTAAGTACTAAGCATTTTGAAATAAATTCAGGATTAAATACTCAGGCAATACGAATGGCTTATGTAGCTCCTGAAGAAATTAATTTCAAATCAGATTTACTGTATAAAATAGATAGTATCGCCCAAAATGCAATTGCTAAAAAAGCAACTCCTGGTTGTCAAATTCTTATCGCAAAAGAGGGTAAAATATTTTTTAATAAATCTTATGGATACCACACCTATGCCAAAAAAATAGCCGTAAAAAATTCTGATGTATATGATATTGCATCTATCACTAAAATTGCATCTACAGTTCCGCTTTTAATGCAAATGGTTGATGAGGGAAACTTGAATTTAGATGATGAATTAGGAAGGCAATTAGATTTAGATTCTACTAATAAAGCATCTTTAACTATTCGTGATATTTTGGCGCATCAAGCTGGGCTTTACCCTTGGATTCCATTCTACAAACAAACTTTAGTAAAGGATTCTGTCTCAGGATTAATGCAATTGAGAGATACATTGTATAGTAAGGAATTTAGCAAGGAGTTTCCTGTTAAAGTGGCGGAGGGTATTTATTTACACCATTCTTTTCCTGATAGTATTATTCAGCAAATTATAGTTTCAGAATTATTAGAAAAGAAAGAGTATCGTTATTCTGATTTGGGTTATTATTTGCTAAAACAAATCATTGAAAAAGAGTATGGAAAAAAGATTAATACTATTGCTGCTGATGAGTTTTACAGAAAATTAGGAATGGAGAGTTTAGGCTACTTACCTTTAAGTAGAATTAAGGAAGAGAGGATAGTGCCTACAGAGGATGATTTTGTTTTTAGAAGTCAGTTGTTGAAAGGTTATGTTCATGATATGGGTACTGCAATGCAAGGAGGAGTAGGGGGGCATGCAGGGCTTTTTTCCAATGCAAATGACTTAGCAAAACTGATGCAAATGTATTTGCAAAATGGGCAGTATGCTGGCGAAAGGTATTTATCAGAAGAAGTAGTAAGGGAGTTTACAAAATGTCAATTTCCTGAAAACAATAATAGGAGAGGAGCTGGTTTTGATAAGGCTGCTTTACCAAGTCAGAAAGGAGGCCCTGCTAGTAAAAATGCTAGTGAAGATGGTTTTGGTCATTCAGGTTTTACAGGTACTTTAGTTTGGGCGGACCCTCAATCTCAAATTGTTTATGTATTTTTATCCAATAGAATTCATCCTGATGCGAGTAATACAAAACTGTTGAATATGGATGTGAGAACAGAAATTATGAAAGTAATTTATGACAGCATAAATGACAAATAAATTAAAAATAGGTATTGTATGTTACCCTACTTATGGGGGGAGTGGTGTTGTTGCTACTGAGCTGGGTATTGCCCTTGCTGATAAAGGACATGAAGTCCATTTTATTTCTTATGATCAGCCATTTCGTTTGGATTTATTTTCTGATAAAATCTATTTTCATCAGGTAAATGTTCCTGATTATCCGCTTTTTGAATATGCTCCTTATGAGCTTAATCTCACCTCAAAATTAGTAGATGTTTCCTTGCATGAAAACTTGAATATTTTACATGTGCATTACGCTATTCCTCATGCTTCAGCAGCTGTAAACGCTAAGCAGATATTGGCAACATATGGTATTGATATTCCCATTGTAACTACTTTGCATGGCACAGATATAACGCTTTTAGGTAAGGATAAATCCTTTAAGCCGGTAATTGAGTATGCTATTAATCAATCTGATGCAGTGACAGCTGTTTCTGAAGATTTAAAAGAAGAAACTTTAGTGAACTTTAAGATTAAGGATGAGATTAAGGTAATTCCTAATTTCATTGATATGAGCTTGTATAAGCAAGAATGTAGTCAGCTATTACGGAATAAATTTGCAAAAAAGGAAGAAGCAATTCTGGTGCATATTTCTAACTTTAGAAAAGTAAAAAGAGTTAAAGATGTTGTAAAGATTTTTGAAAAGGTAAATAAGCAAGTTCCCTCAAAATTATTGATGATTGGGGATGGACCCGAACGCTTAAAGGCAGAACAGTTGTGCAGAAAGTTAGGCATTGCTAAACACGTTAGATTCTTAGGGAAACTAAAGGTAATCGAAAAATTTCTTTGTATTGCTGATGTATTTGTTTTACCTTCTAAAACGGAAAGCTTTGGATTGGTTGCTTTGGA
>JBLGCF010000018.1:0-14634 GCA_047617145.1 Thalassomonas sp.
ACATGCCACATACTAATGGAGTCAAATTCTCCTTTTTTAAATTGGTCTAAATTTGTATTCTCACTAACTGAAAGATTGAAGTTTATATTTGCCTGTTTTCTTGCAATTTCTGAGGGCTCTATTCCTTTTGTGTTGTAGCCTGCTTCCTGGCAAGCATTTAAAAACTCTCCTGTTCCGCATCCAATGTCAAGATGATTTTTCTTTTGAGATGTTTTTTTAAGTAAATTTACTTTTGTTCCAATAGCGTATTCCCTAACCGTTTGGTACATCCAGTTAAATAAACCTTTAGTGTCATTGGTGTGAGAGATATACATATCGGACTTGTAATATTCTCCTAATGAATCATCTTTTGGTCTTGGATTGGTAAAGGCAAAGTCACATGTTTCACATGAAACAATTATAAATGTTTCCTTAGAAGTTGAGTGGTCAATACAGTCCAATTTTGGCGCTAATTTCCCCCCTGAACATACAGGGCACTTATCTAGTAATGTCATCTTCCTAAGTAAATTAAAAGCACATTTATGTCTGAAGGAGAAACACCACTTATTCTTGAGGCTTGCCCTATGGTATTAGGTTGGATTGCTTTTAGTTTTTCTCTGCCTTCAGTTGATATAGAGTGAAGTTGATCAAATTCAAAATCTTTGGTGATTTTAATATTTTCAAGTCTTGATAATTTCTCGGCTGACTCCTTTTCCTTGTTTAAATAACCTTCATATTTTATTTCAATTTCAGCCTGTTCAATAGCTTCAATTGAGCACTTTTTTTCTTTTAAGTACACGTCTAATTCCTCACAAACTAATAGGTCAGTTAAAGTAATATGCGGCCTTGATAGGACTGCTTTAATTTTAACTTTTTGCTTTAAAACTGCACTTCCTAATTTTTCTAATACAGGATTTATGTCCTTTGGATCGATACTCTGTATACTTAAGAATTTAATAATTGCTGCTGTTTCAATTTCTTTCTTTTCAAGCTGTTCTATTCTGTCAATCTTAGCAAGCCCTAATTTGTATCCTTTTTTAGTAAGTCTGATATCAGCATTGTCCTGTCTTAAAAGTAAGCGGTATTCAGCTCGAGAGGTAAACATCCTGTAAGGCTCTTCAGTTCCTTTTGTTATTAGATCATCTATTAGAACACCAATATATGCATCAGATCTACTTAATATAAATTCTTCTTTTTCATGCGTATTTTGATGAGCATTTATACCTGCCATAAGTCCCTGAGCTGCAGCTTCTTCATAGCCTGTAGTACCATTTATCTGACCGCAAAAGAATAGGTTGTTTACTAGCTTAGTTTCTAGTGTATGTTTAAGTTGTGTTGGTGGGAAATAATCATATTCAATAGCGTATCCAGCTCTAAACATTTTTACTTTTTCAAGACCTTTAATTTTTCTCAATGCCTTAAGCTGTACATCTTCAGGAAGTGAAGTTGAGAATCCATTTAAATAGATTTCAACAGTGTCCCGCCCTTCTGGCTCGATAAATAACTGATGTCTATCTTTACTTGCAAAGCGTTCTATTTTATCTTCAATTGAAGGGCAGTATCTTGCTCCTACTCCTTTTATTCTACCTGTAAACATTGGAGAATCTTCAAATCCTTCTTTTAATATCGCATGAACTTCTGGTGATGTGTAAGTGATAAAACAAGAGTGTTGATCTTTTATTTTCTCTTTAGTCATGTATGAAAAACTGACAGTATTCTCATCTCCTGCTTGTTCTTCAGTTACTGAATAGTCAATTGTTCTACCATCTAATCGTGGTGGTGTACCTGTCTTCATTCTACCACTTGTGAATCCTAAATCAATTAATTGCTTTGTAATTCCTTCAGCTGATGGCTCTCCTGAACGACCTCCTTTGTAATTCTTTTTTCCTAAATGAATTAGTCCGTTTAAGAAAGTGCCGTTACATAGCACTACACTTTTTGCTGATATTTCAACTCCCATTTTAGTGATTACTCCAGTAACCGTCCCTTTTTCGGTTGTGATATTGTCTACAGTATCTTGACAGAAATCAATATTTTTATTTCCTTCAAGTCCTTTACGCCATTCTTTCTCAAATACTTTTCTGTCGCATTGTGCTCTTGGGCTCCACATGGCAGGTCCTTTGCTTTTGTTTAGCATTCTAAATTGAATAGAAGAAGCGTCTGTTACAATTCCTGACATCCCCCCTAAAGCATCAATTTCTCTTATTATTTGCCCTTTTGCCACCCCTCCCATTGCTGGATTGCAGGACATACGCGCAAGAGTTTCTAAATTTTGAGTAACCAATAGTACTTTTGATCCAAGTGTGGCAGCAGCATGTGCAGCTTCACAACCAGCATGTCCCCCTCCTACTATTATTACATCATATTTTTCGTCTAATTTCATAATTTGTGCAGCTGAGTAAACAGTATAAAATATTGAAAATAAGTTAGTTAATAAACTTATTTAAATAATAATTTTCTTTTTCGCGCATTGTTTTTGCGTCCTTTTCATTCTTGTCTTTATAGCCGAGCAAATGTAGTAAACCATGAACCATAACTCTGCGTAATTCAGTTAAATAATTAATCTTGTAGGTTTTAGAATTTTCTTCTACCCTTTCCGTACTGATAAGAATGTCACCATTTACACTCCCCCCTTGACAATAATCAAAAGTGATTATATCTGTAAGGGTATTATGGTCCAAAAACTGAATATTTTTTTCCAATAAATATTCATCTTTACAGAGTACGTAAACCAACTCTCCTATTTGCTTTCCTTCTTCTTTTATCACATTAGTAAGCCATAAACTAATGTCGTCACTATTTGTTATTTCGTCACTTTCTATATATTGATATTCTATCATTTATTTTCTTTAATTAAGGTATTAAAATAAGTATTTACCTTTTTTTTGTAGTAGGGTTTTAGCTGAACAGGTGTTGTTTTTAAAAGCTCTTCCTGCTGTTGTTTTTGCTTTTTATATTCTAAGTACTGCTCAGTTGTGTTATCAGGAATAAAATTCCACTCTGTTGATTTTCTTTTATCATCTTCATCTTGTTCTCTTTCTGCTTTTTCTGCTTCAAGCAAACGAGTGAGAATTTCCTCTTGTCTTGCTATTGTTTCTTGGGTGATTCTATTGTTGATGATATCTGTTTCATTCTCCTGCATATCCTCTAGTATTTTATCAAGTTTTCCTTTCTCTCCATTCTTCCCCTGTTCATCTCTTAGTTCCATCAATTGTTTCCTAATTGCCTCTTGCTTTTTTGCTAATTGCATTAATTTTTTAGCATTCTTCTCTCCTTTCTTTTTTCCTTTTTTACCACTTTTACCTTTTTTCATTTCCTTGTTGAGCTTCTTTTGTGCCTCTTTTAGTTGTGACATTGAAGGTTTTTTGCAATTAGGATTTGGCTTGTTGCAATTTTTTGGTTTGTTGCAATTTGAAGGTGGCATTTCTAAGTCTTTTTGCATTTGCTCCAATATTTCAGATAAAAGTAAAGCTAGGTTATTAGTTGAAGTCATTACGAATTGCTGGCGTTCTGCCGCTTTTTCAATTTGTCTTCCTTCCAGCTCTTTAGTAGCCTTATTCATATTCTTGTTGATGGCGGTAATCTCTCTATTTATGGTCGCTTGTATCTGTACAACTCTTTTGCTAAGTGCCAATAGGGAGTCTTCAATAATTTGGCTGTTATCAGCTAGTTTGTTTTGCCTCTGAACAATTTTAATAAATTCTGCACTATTTCTAGGGGTGCTTTTAGCGTGCTGCATTAGTTTTTCCTGATCAAAAGAAAGGGTAACTAAATTTTCAAGAATTTTTCTTAAAGTCTCCATATCCTCTTTGGGTTTGTCCTCACCGCTACTTTGTTGCATGCTTTGTAGTTGCTGTTCTAACTCCTCCAATTCCTCTAAAGCGTCTTCTTGTGCTTTTTTTGCTTTCTTTTTCTTCCCTTTTTGTAGCGCTTCCTTGCTCTCTTGCATTTTTTGTTTTACATCTTCTTCATTGGCTTTGGTGTCAGGCATTTTATTTTTATCCTCTAAAGCCATATTTTTCTTTCTTAGATCTTGCAAATCTTTTTGCAAATCTTCCATCTTTTTACTTAGTTCTTCTTGTTTTTTTGCAAGCTCTTCTTTCTCTGATTTTCCTTGTTCGGTTTCTTTTTTTAAGTCCTCTTGCTCTTTTTTAAGTGCTGAAATTTTCTCAAGGGTTTCTTCTACTTTTTGTTCAAATTCTAATTGCTTGAAAAGTTCTAATTCCCGATCGAGCTCTTTTTCTAAATCAGTGTTTTCATCATCTAACTTCTCTAGTAAATCTTTTAATTTTTCTTTGTCGGCTTTATCCATCATATCCTCCATTTCTTGCAAGAGTTTTTTGGTTTCTTCATCAAGGACTTTATTCATCAATTCCTCCAGTTGTTTTTGCTTTTCAAGTATTGAGGAGTTTAATTTTTCCTTGTTTTTAAGGTTTTCACTATTTTTTTTCTGTGTGTCTTTTATTTGTTGCTCGAGTTGCTTTTGTTTTTTTAGAATCTCTTTTGCTTTTTGTTTTTCTTCCCAGCTTATTTTTTTCTTTTCTAAGATGGATTTATTGAGTTCAGCAATGTCCTTTTTTATCTCTTTGGCAAGCGATATTGACTTATTAAGTCCACTTTTTGTTTTTTCATTTTCAGCATCCTTTTTTGCTATTAAGTCCTCTTTTGTTGCTTCTTTGTGTAAAAAACGAGTACTTTTTGTGTTTTTTGACCCATTTACACCATCATTGTCCCAAACTTCAAAATAGTATTCTATCTCCTCTCCTGCTGCTAGGTTTAATTCATTAAATTTAAAGGTGAAAAAGAAAAGTTCCTTAGAGAGTTGTTTAATTGTTAATTGCTGACTTACTAATGGATTGGTGTCATTGCTAGTAATTCGATAATTAAAAGTTAATTTTCGTAAGAGATAATCATCTTCAATTTCTCCACTAAACAAAAATTGAGCATTGGTGCTGTCAAAATTCTGACTGACCTTAATTAAAGGGGACGCATCAGGAATTACTTTTATATAGTAGGATAAGCTATCACTAAGCTGATGTTCGTTTTGGGTGATAATCTGATAAGGAGTGCTGCTGAAAAAAGCTCTTTTATAAGTAAATGAATTATTGGTGCTTTGCTGGTGTTTACTTTTAGAAAAAATAAGGGAGATATTTTTAGTATTTTGTAGGCTTGCATCCCACTGTACTATTGTCCCTTCAGGGATAATTAAATCACCATTGTTTTTAATGACCTCATTTTTAATTTTAGTATAATTTGGGTAGTTTAAAAAGGCGTTAAGGTCAACCACTTTAGGTTGTGGAAGAGCCTTTAGGGTGTAATAATTACTATGATAACCTCCAGCTAAAAATTGAAATGAAATATCAGCATTTACTCCTTTGAAAAGATGCTCGAATGTGGTGTTGCTATTGCTTTTTATCCGAAATGAATTACCATCAATCTTTATAAATACTTCACTAGGTATTTCATTTCCTACTATCTCTATTTCCAATGTATAATCTTCATATTGGATTACTTCTAATTTAGGATTCAAAACAAGATACTGAAAAGGTGCTTTAGGCTCAAAAAAGGTATTGTGTTTTAGTATTCTGGCAGAGCTTTCGGTAAGGATATATTGTTTCCCAGAAATGATAAAAAGTAAAATAATAGTAAGAGGGACAAGCACCCATTTTGCATGTTTTTTATTATCAGAATAATTAATGGCATTCCCAAATGAGATAGGTTTTATATCCTTTATTTTTTGCTGAATACTTGCGTTTATTAAAGCGTTATCAGCTTTACTCATCTCCTGTAATTCCAGGATATTTAGTAGCTTATCATCCACCTCAGTAAAATGCGTTCCAATAATTTTTGCAGCTTGCTTGTGGCTTAGCGTTTTACCAAAACTTAACAAATGAAGCAGAGGAATAACAATGTATTTTATTGCAATGCTGGTGTTAATTATAAGGTAGGTCCAGAACAAAAAAGTCCTGCTGCCAACCCCAAATTGTGTAAAATGTTCAATTGTACCAAACAGCAGAAAGAAAATAGTCAATACGGCTATGGAGTAAATTCCCCCTTTAATTAACTGATTAGTATAAAATCGTTTAACGAATTTATTTAGTTTTTCAAACAGTTCTATTTTAGGTTGATTGTTCATCCTTGCAAAAGTACAATTTTTAACGGCTTATCATAAAACTCTATTACTTGATAAATCTTATCTTTGCAACCGAAAAATTAAACAAAATGTCAGAAGTAAGAGTACGATTTGCACCAAGCCCAACTGGGCCACTACATATTGGAGGCGTAAGAACAGCCCTTTATAATTACCTTTTTGCTAAGAAGAATGGAGGAAAAATGATTTTGCGTATTGAAGATACCGATCAGACAAGATTTGTTGAGGGGGCAGAACAATATATTATCAATTCCTTAAAATGGTGTGGAATTGAGTTTGATGAATCAGTAGTTGCAGGGGGAGAGTTTGGACCTTATAAGCAATCAGAAAGGAAGGCTATTTATTTGCCATATGCCGAGCAATTGGTAAAAGAAGGTTTTGCGTATTATGCTTTTGATACTTCAGAGGAATTGACTGCAATGCGTGAAAGAATGAAGGCGGCAGGTGTGCCTTCACCACAATACAATGCTGTAACGCGTACTACAATGCAGAACTCTTTGGCATTATCTGAAGATGAGGTGAAAAAGAGAATGGATGCAGGTGAAGCTTATGTTGTGCGTATAAAAATGCCCAGGAATGAAGAGGTAAAGCTGAATGATATTATTAGAGGTTGGGTAGTTGTAAATACCAATTATATGGATGATAAAGTTATTTTTAAATCTGACGGGTTGCCAACTTATCATTTAGCAAATGTGGTGGATGATTATAAAATGAAAATTTCTCATGTGATAAGAGGAGAGGAGTGGTTGCCATCAGCACCTTTACATGTACTGTTATACAAATATTTAGGATGGGAAGATGCAATGCCAGAATTTGCACACTTGCCTTTAATTCTAAAGCCAGATGGAAACGGAAAATTAAGTAAGCGTGATGGAGATCGTTTAGGGTTTCCAGTATTCCCAACACAGTGGATGAACCCAGAAACAAAAGAAATAAGCTCAGGATACAGAGAAAGTGGCTACATTAAAGAAGCATTTATAAATATGCTTGCCTTTTTAGGATGGAACCCAGGAACTACACAAGAGATTTTCTCTATGCAAGGTTTGATAGAAGCATTTAGTTTGGACAGAGTAGGAAAGGCAGGAGCAAAATTTGATGTTGATAAAACAAGATGGTTTAATCAGCAATATTTAAGGTCGAAATCAAAAGAAGAATTAGCACAAGATTTACAAGTTATTCTGAAAGAAAATCGGATAGAGGCGGAAGATAATTTTGTAGCAACTGTTTGTGAACAATTGAAAGAAAGAGCCACTTTTGTAAAAGACATGTGGGAGGAAGGAAGGTATTATTTTGAAGCTCCTACATCTTATGATGAGAAAACTATCCGTAAAAAATGGAAAGAAGACACTCCAAAATATGTATTGGAATTAAAAGATAGATTAGCAGGATTAGCTGATTTCTCTCCAGAAAATATTGAAGAAGCATTCAAAAAATACTTGGAAGAAAATGGACTAGGAATGGGGAGATTATTACCTGCATTTAGAGTTTGTTTAACAGGACTTGGAATGGGACCTTCTTTGTTTGATATCGCTTCCCTTTTAGGGAAAGAAGAAACAATTAAAAGAATGGAAACTGCTTTAGAAAAAATTAACTGATGGGATTAATTATAGTAGAAGGAATTAGAGTTTTTGCATATCACGGGCACTTGCCAGAGGAAGCTGTTTTGGGTGGACACTTTATTGTAAATGTTTGGGTAGAAGCGGACACAACTGAAGTGGAGAAAACAGATGATTTGAACGATACAGTGGACTATGTGAAAATCATAGAAATTGTAAAACAGCAAATGGCCATTCGTTCGAATATGATAGAACACCCTGCAAAGAGAATTGTAGATGCAATTTTACCTTTACATAAAGTACAAAAAGTAACGGTAGAGGTGGAAAAAATTCAACCTCCTATTGATGCTGCTTTCGATAAAATTTCAGTGACTACTGAAGGGTCTAACTAAGCTAGATATTTAGCAATATTCACTTTTTCAGCAATAATTGAGTGTAGTTTTTCTACATAAACTCTTTCTTGCTCCATAGTATCTCTATCTCTAATAGTAACTGTATTGTCTTCTAAAGTTTGATGATCCACTGTAATACAGAATGCAGTTCCAATCGCATCTTGTCTTCTGTATCTTTTACCGATAGAATCCTTTTCTTCATACTGGCAATTGAAATCTATTTGAAGAGACTTCATTATTTCTCTTGCTTTTTCTGGCATTCCATCTTTCTTAGTTAACGGAAGAATAGCTGCTTTTATAGGTGCTAAAACTACAGGAATTTTTAGGACTACTCTACTTTCTCCATTCTCTATTTTTTCTTCACGGAAAGCATGACTTAATACGGTAAGGAACATTCTATCCAAGCCGATAGAAGTTTCTACTACATAGGGTACATAGCTTTCTCCTAATTCAGGATCAAAATATTGTAATTTTTTCCCAGAATGCTCTTGATGTGCTTTCAAGTCAAAATCAGTACGCGAATGGATTCCTTCTAACTCTTTAAATCCGAATGGGAATTTGAACTCAATATCGGTAGCAGCATTGGCATAATGCGCTAAATTTTCATGGTCATTAAAACGGTAATTATCTTCTCCAATCCCTAGTGAATTGTGCCATTTCATACGGAATTCTTTCCAGTATTTGTACCATTTCATTTCCTCTCCTGGGCGAACAAAAAATTGCATTTCCATTTGTTCGAACTCACGCATTCTGAAAATAAACTGGCGCGCTACAATCTCATTACGGAAGGCTTTCCCAATTTGAGCAATTCCAAATGGGATTTTCATGCGGGCTGTTTTTTGTACATTCAAAAAGTTTACAAAAATACCCTGTGCAGTTTCTGGACGCAAATACAAATCGGAAGCGCCATCAGCAGTAGCTCCCATTTGTGTTTTAAACATCAAATTGAACTGACGAACATCCGTCCAATTATTAGTTCCTGAAACAGGGCATTTTATATCCAATTCCTCAATCAATGCTTTTACTCCAGCCAAATCCCCTGAAGAAAGAGAAGTATTCATTTTCTCATTTATGGCATCAATTTGTTTTTGTCTATCTAAAATTCTACCATTGGTAGTTACAAATTCCTCTCTGTTAAAAGCATCTCCAAAACGCTTGGCAGCTTTTACACAATCTTTGTCAATTTTAGCTTCAATTTTAGCAATATGTTCTTCAATTAAAACATCAGCACGGTATCTTTTTTTAGAATCTTTATTGTCTACTAAAGGGTCATTAAAAGCATCAATATGACCTGAAGCTTTCCATGTAGTAGGGTGCATGAAAATAGAGGAATCCAATCCTACAATATTCTCGTGCATGTTCACCATTGATTTCCACCAATAGTTTTTGATATTGTTTTTTAACTCAACTCCATTTGGCCCGTAATCGTAAGCGGCTGCCAGTCCATCATAAATTTCAGACGATTGAAAAACATAACCATACTCTTTTGCATGGGACACTACTTTTTTAAAGATATCTTCATAATTTGCCATGACGCAAAAATAGTAATTCTCTTATTTTATTATGTAGTTTTGCCGTATGATTCAAGTTGATAATAAAATTATTTCTTTAGATGTTTTTGAAAAGCACTTTATTTGCGATTTAAATGCGTGTAAAGGGGCTTGTTGTGTGGATGGAGATGCTGGAGCACCATTATTGGAAAATGAAATAATTATTCTGGAAGATATTTATGAACAGGTAAAGCCCTACATGCTACAAAAAGGGATTGATGTGGTGGATAAAGTAGGGGTGGCTGTGCTTGATTCTGAGGGAGAAGTAACTACTCCACTTGTAAATAATAGAGAATGTGCTTTTGTAATTGAGGAAAAAGGAATTTCAAAATGTGCTATTGAAAAAGCTCACTTAGCTGGTAAAGTTGATTTTAAGAAACCAATTTCTTGTCATCTGTTTCCAATACGCATACAAGAATACCGTGATTTTGATGCCGTAAATTATGAGGAAATTAAAATTTGTGCACCTGCCTGTAAATGTGGTAGTGAATTAGAAGTGCCTGTTTATGCTTTCTTAAAAGAACCCCTTATCCGAAAATATGGAGAAGTTTGGTACAAGGAATTGCTGGAGGCAGTTAAATTATTAAATAATTAATTTCTCAAATATTTCCAATCTATATAAAATGTTCCAAAAGGAAGAATGGATGCTATTAGATAAATATATGGAATAATTAGTTTATTGCCATCAACTATTGTTTTCCAAAAAAATTGTATAAACCAAAGATAAGATAATATTAAAATTAAATTTTTATTATTTAATCCAAATATATACAAAATTCCTCCCCAAAAAAATGAAAACAGTAAACAGACAATAAATGCTACTATTCGTTTATAATTTTTTGAGCCTTTTGGCCAATTATTTTTACGTAACACCCATTTAGGTCTTTTATAAGCAAAACACATAATAATGTAGCTTATAAATAATATACCATGCGGCATTCCTAATAGTTTTACATAAGTTGAATCTCCCATAGTATATTTAATAGGGACAGCAATAAAAAGAAGTAGTATGTAAGATACTCCTTCTAAAAATGCAATAATTCTAAATGTAGTTTTCATCCTATTTAAAAGCGTTTTCTCCTGTAATATCCATTCCTGTAATCAACAAGTGAATATCGTGTGTTCCTTCATAAGTAATTACCGATTCTAAATTCATCATATGTCTCATGATTGAATATTCTCCAGTAATCCCCATTGCTCCTAGGATTTGTCTTGCTTCACGAGCAATATTTAGTGCCATATCTACATTATTACGCTTACACATAGATATTTGTGCAGTAGTTGCTCTACCTTCATTTCTCAATACTCCTAAACGCCAAGTTAATAATTGTGCTTTTGTGATTTCAGTAATCATTTCAGCCAATTTCTTTTGTTGTAATTGGAAAGCAGCAATTGGTTTCCCAAACTGAATTCTTTGTTTTGCATATCTTAAGGCAGTATCGTAACAGTCCATTGCAGTACCAATTGTACCCCAAGCAATTCCGTATCTTGCAGAATCCAAACAAGCTAGTGGAGCTCCTAACCCATCTTTATTTGGTAAAATATTATCTTTAGGAATTTTTACATTATCAAATACTAATTCTCCAGTTGCAGATGCTCTCAAGCTCCATTTCCCGTGTGTTTCAGGAGTTGTGAATCCTCCCATTCCTCTTTCCACTAATACACCTTTTATTCTTCCTTCTTCATTTTTTGCCCATACTACAGCAACATCAGCAAAAGGTGCATTCGAAATCCACATTTTAGCACCATTTAAAATATAATGATCACCCATGTCTTTAATATTGGTTGTCATTCCTCCAGGATTTGAACCATGATCAGGCTCAGTTAATCCGAAACAGCCGATAAATTCTCCAGTTGCTAATTTTGGTAAAAACTTCATTTTTTGTTCTTCACTACCGTATTTCCAGATTGGGTACATTACCAATGAGGATTGTACAGATGAGGTGGAACGAATTCCACTATCTCCTCTTTCTAGTTCTTGCATTATTAGTCCGTAAGAAATTTGGTCTAACCCTGCACCACCATATTCTACAGGAATGTAGGGTCCGAACCCACCAATTTCACCTAATCCTTTTATAATTTGTTTTGGGAATTCTGCTTTCTGACAAGCTTCTTCAATTATTGGAGAAACCTCTCTTTTTACCCATTCTCTTGCGGCATCTCTAATTAATTTATGTTCTTCCGTAAGGAGGTCATCCATCAAAAAATAATCTGGAGCTTGGTATAAATCTTGTGACATAATTATTGTTAATTTTTTGACAAAAGTATGTATTTTAAAGCTAAAAAATGAGTTCTTAAAAGGTATATTTGCATTCGGAATAACAAGAATAATGATTGCACTAACAAATCCCATTTTTAATCAGGACATCATAGTCGTATTACTTACGTTTTCTTTTTTGTTGATTGCGGTATTAAGATCATCCTATTGGAAGCATGCTAAATTGCTTTTTATGGGTGTGTTTGCCCAACGGTATGCTAATCAGTATTTAAGGCAGGAAAACGCCTTTACTGAGCGAGTAAGTTTCATTACTTTTTTGCTAATGTCAGTTAATATTTCCGTTATTATTCTTAAACTGATTCCTGCAGTTTCATTACTAGAAACTTTTGCTTTAATTGCAGGGGTAATGTTGTTTTTTGTTGCCAAAATTGGATTAATGCTTTTATTGGGAAATATATTTAGATTAAAAGATATCGCAAAGTTAGGGGTATTTTTTTCCTTTCTTTTTGACAGAGCTCTTGGGTTTTTTCTTTTTCCGTTAGTAGTATTTCTTTATTTTTTCTCTTTTGATATTACACCATTTATTATGGGAATAGTTGCAGTTGTTTTTATGAGCTTATTATTCCTAAAATTATTTTGGCTTTGGAAGATAGGAACAAATTCTTTTGGGCTTTCTCATTTCTATATATTTTTGTATCTTTGCACGCTCGAAATTTCCCCACTTCTATTACTAGGAAAAGGAGTTTTTTATTAATCAAAAGGCAAAGGAATGGCAGAAAAAATGAAGAAAGTAAAGTCAATATTAATCTCACAACCAGAACCTGAAGGAAAATCTCCATATGCAGCTATAGAGCTAAGGCATAAATTAAAGATTGATTACAGGCCTTTCATGCATGTTGAAGAAATTTCGGCACAAGATTTTAGGGAGCAAAGAATTTCTATCTTAAATCATGATGCGGTAATTTTTACTTCCAAAAATGCTATGGATCATTATTTTGGAATGATGGAAAAGTTAAGGTTAAGAATTCCTGATTTTACAAAATACTTTTGTGTTTCGGAGGCAATTGCTCATTACTTACAAAACTTTATTACCTACCGTAAGCGCAAGGTGTTTACAGGCGAGCAAACACTTGCTAGTTTAATTCCTGTAATGCAAAAACATAAGGATTCAAAATTCTTATTTCCATGTTCGGATGTGCTTAAAAAGCAAATGAATAAGTCGTTAGAAGAAAGCGGATTGGAGTACACAAAAGCACAAATGTATAAAGTTGCTTGTTCTGATTTGTCTGATTTAACAGATGTAAAATATGATGTATTGGTATTTTTTAGTCCTACAGGGATTAAGTCACTTTTAGAAAATTTCCCGAATTTTGAACAAGGGGATACTAGGTTGGCAGTATTTGGGCCAACAACCATTAAGTCGGCTGAAGATAATGGCTTAAGAATTGATGTTGCAGCTCCAAATAAAAAAGCGCCATCAATGTCAATGGCTTTAGACCAATATGTTAAAGAGGCAAATAAAAGAAGAAGATAATTTCTTTTTCAAATAAATAATTTAAAGGAGCTTTCGAGCTCCTTTTTTTGTAATTTTATCAGATGTTTAAGTTCCCAAAAAAACAAAAGCTGTGTAATGAAACAGTTATTAAAAAAATGTTTTCTAACGGAAAATCATTCACGACACCTAATGTTCGTGTAGTTTGGAAGGATGAAAATAATGAAGATAATGCCCCTATTAAATCCATTATTGTTGTTCCTAAAAAAAAGATAAGATTAGCTGTAAAAAGAAATATCATCAGGAGAAGAATGAAAGAGGCTTACCGATTGAATAAAGTTGAACTGGAAACCATTCTGAAAAGTAAAAACCTACAACTTAGTATTGCACTTATTTATCAAAATGGGAAAATACTGCCTTATAATTCGATAGTAGAAGAAATAAAATTAATTTTAGGGCGTTTAAGCAAAGAAATATGAGTGTTATTTTTTCTTTTCTTTTCCGAATAATAATTATTATTTATCAAAAAGTAATATCACCTTTATTGCCTCCCATGTGCAGGTACACGCCAACTTGTTCGGCTTATGGACTAGGGGCAATAACAAAATATGGCCCCTGGAAAGGAGGCAGGCTAACTTTGAAAAGAATATTCACTTGTCATCCTTGGGGAGGGCATGGGCACGATCCAGTTCCGTAAAATAAAAAAATATGAAAAAACAATTTAAACTTATAATTTTAGCACTTTCATTAGTAATTACATCAGTTATTTCGGTAGGATTTACTGATAATTATTTTGAGATTTCGAAAAACCTGGATATTTTCACTACTCTATATAAGGAGTTAAATACTTTTTATGTGGATGAAACCGACCCTGGAAAATTAATGAAAGAAGGGATTGATAAAATGCTAAAATCATTAGATCCTTACACCACCTATATTCCTGAATCAGAGATTGAAGATTTCCGTTTTATGACAACAGGACAGTATGGAGGGATAGGAGCAATAATTACAAAACGAAAAGATTATGTGTATGTAAGTGAGCCCTACAAGGGATATCCTGCACAAAAAGCAGGACTTATGGCAGGAGATAAAATTTTAGAGATTAACGGAAAAACAGCTAAAGGAAAAACTACTGAAGAGGTAAGTAAGGTTTTAAAAGGGCAACCAAATACCTCTGTTAGCTTATTAATTGAACGCCCTCATCTTGAAAAACCATTTGAAGTTTCTTTTGATAGAGAAGAAGTATCTGTAAAAAGCGTGTCTTATTCAGCATATATTGAAAAAGGAATTGGCTAT
>JBLGCF010000019.1:0-14604 GCA_047617145.1 Thalassomonas sp.
AACATGGTGTAATCCAGCAGGTGGCTTGTATCGTTCAGCTAACTGGACTTCATTAGTTTGGTGGACTCAACCAACTTCTGTTAGATTAGAAGGAGGTGCAGCTATCAATAACTTAGATGTATACCCTAACCCAAGTAGAGATATCTTTAACATCAGCTTCACATCTGAGCAAGTACAAAACTTAAAGGTTAGAATACTTAATGTAATTGGAGAGGTGCTTGTTACAGAATCATTAGAGCAGTTTATTGGTGAATACACCAAGCAGATTAACCTTAAAGAATATTCAAAAGGAATTTACTTTTTAGAGATTAAAACAGATGCTGGAATTATTAATAAGAAACTAATCCTTCAATAGGATTAAGTGAATGTTTACATACTAAGAAGCCCGGGCAATGTGCTCGGGCTTTTTTATTTTACAATTTTTACTTTTTATGCTATAACATAATCCCTTTTTCTATCTTTGATTTTTAAAATAATAAATTATGAAATTATTAGAAGGAAAGACTGTTATTATTACTGGAGCGAGTAGAGGAATAGGGAAAGGGATTGCTGAGGTGTTTGCAAAGCATGGAGCAAATATCGCATTTACCTACCGTTCGTCTGACGAAAAAGCGAAAGCTTTGGAAGAACAGCTTTCAGTAAATGGTTGTAAAGCAAAAGGATATAAGTCAGATGCATCTGATTTTGAAGCGGCACAACAATTAGCAGCTGATGTTTTGGAGGAGTTTGGTTCTATTGATGTATTGGTTAATAATGCAGGAATTACTAAAGATGGTTTACTTATGCGTATGTCAGAAGATGATTTTGATAGGGTAATGAATGTCAATATGAAGTCGGTTTTCAATATGACAAAAGCAGTTTTGCGCCCTATGCTAAAACAAAGGAAAGGTTCTATTATTAATATGAGTTCAGTAGTTGGTGTAAAGGGTAATGCAGGGCAAGCAAATTACTCAGCTTCAAAGGCAGCTATTAATGGTTTTACAAAATCGACCGCTTTAGAATTAGGCTCAAGAAACATAAGGTGTAATTCTATTGCTCCAGGTTTTATTGAAACTGAAATGACAGAGGCTTTAGGGGAAGAGCAAGTACAAGAATGGAGAAATACAATTCCTTTGAAAAGAGGAGGTACTAGTGAGGATATTGCAAATGCTACTTTGTTTTTAGCTTCTGATATGTCGGCTTATGTTACTGGGCAAGTACTTCACGTGTGTGGAGGAATGCTTACCTAGATAGATGGGTGTAAGTACTGATTTACCAATACTATATAGCATAGCTTGTCTTTTGTTAGGGCTTAGCTATGCTTATTTTCTATACCGAAAAGAGAGTTTGATTTCCTCTAGTAAACTAAGGAAATTTCTTTTTGTGATACGCACTTTATTTATTGGTTTATTGGCTGCTTTACTGCTCAATCCAATTGTTAAATCCTTACAGAAAACTACCCATAAACCCATTGTGATTTTGGCGCAGGATACCTCTCAATCAATTCCTGATACTTCTGCACTTCATTTTTTAACCCGTATAAGCAATCAACTTACTGATTTTGAAGTGCATCATTTCTCATTTTCTGATGCCGTAAATCAAGGTTTTTCTACTAGCAACAAGGGCTTACTTACTAACTATAGTAATCTCTTTCAGGATATGAATAGTCGTTTTGCTAATCAGCATGTTGCTGCTTTGGTATTGGCTACTGATGGGTTGTATAATAGGGGGAATAATCCGCTTTATAATGATTTAATGCAGTATCCAATTTATGCAATTGCTCAAGGCGACACTACTCTTAATAAGGATGTAAGTATTGTAAAAGTACAGCAAAATGAAATTGCTTTCTTAGGCAATACTTTTCCTTTGGAAATAACGATTGCTGCTCAGCAATGTAAGGGAGAAAATATTCAGGTTACTATTTGGCATAAAGGTAAAAAAAATCATACTGAAAAGATAAATATTTCATCTGATGATGATTATGGAAAAGTAAAAGTAAACCTGCTTGCTGATGATCTGGGTTTGCAACATTATACCATTACGCTTACTCAGTTTCCTACTGAAAAAAATAAAAGAAATAATAGTTATACCGCTTATGTTGAGGTAATTGATTCTCGCTATAAAATTTTAGTGTTAACTGATGGATCTCATCCTGATATAGCGGCTTATAAAAGTGCCATTGAGAAAAATAAAAACTATGCTTTGGAGCAAGCTAGTATTACTGATTTTAATGGAAACTTAGAAGCGTACCAGCTAGTGGTTCTTTTTGGAATTGAGGAAGATTCTTTTATTGTTAAGGAGTTAAAGAAATCAAAAATACCTTTGCTTATTTTTGATCTTAAACAGAATATATACAAACAGTTTACTTCAGTTTTTAGTTTTAAAGCAAGGGGAGGATTAGAAGAGGTTAAGGCAGTGAAAAATGAAAGCTTTTTTAATTTTACATTCTCACCTGATTTATTGAATCTTATTGATGCAGCACCTCCATTATATTCTCCTTTTGGTAAATATACTATTAAGGTTGGTGCTGAGGTAATGTTGTTTCAGAAAATTGAAGGCTATACTACAAGTAATCCTATTGTAGTGTTGGACGAACAAAATGGTAGAAAAATGGCTGTTATTACAGCTGAAGGGTTCTGGAAATGGAAATTATATGACTATTCAAATTCTAAAAATAATATAGCATTTAATGAGTTGTTTTCTAAGCTAACTCAATACTTAGTACTGCAGGAGGATAAAAGTAAATTTAGGATCAATTATAAAAAACAGATTACTGAAAATTCAACTATTTATTTTGATGCCTCCTTTTATAATGAGAGTTATGAGTTGATAAATAACAAAGAAATAACCTTAATTATAAAAAATGAAAAAGGGGAGAAATTTGAGTATGAATTTTCTAAGTCAGCCGAAAAATACAGCTTAAATGCGGGTGTTCTTGATGTTGGGAAATATACTTTTTTGGCAAAGGTGAAGGGAAGCGAATTGATTAAAACTGGTGGTTTTGATGTGAAAGCAATTCAGTTGGAACAATTACACACTGTGGCAAATCATCATTTATTATTTCAATTGGCTAATACTAGTGGAGGTAAGTTGTTTTACCCTAATCAAATAGGTGAAATTTCAGCTGCTATAACACAAAGCAAAAGCAATTATAAGCAAATTACAACAGAAGAAAAGTTAAAAGGAATCATTAATATTCCTTGGATTTTATTAAGTTTGCTAGCCCTAATTTCTTTGGAATGGTTCTTAAGGAAATACAATGGTTTAATTTAAGATGATAAAACAATTTATTTTTGGAATATTAGTAGTTACAGGATTAAGTTCTTGTACCACTTCATCCGTATTGGTGAATGTGCAAAGGCCAGCTGATATTACCATCCCACAGGATATACAAAATGTAGTTGTGGTGAATAGGTCGCGTCCTTCAAAAGATAATTTAGCAGGGAATATTATTGAAGGCTTGATTAGTGGAGAAGGAATTGGTTCTGATAGAAAAGGGGCTGAATATTGTGTGGATGGGCTTGCTAAAATGCTTAATTCTTCAGAAAGATTTACTTTGAAAAATATTGAGGGAATTGAGTTGAAGGGTACAGGTACATCTTCTTTTCCAATACCATTGTCCTGGAATGAGGTAAAGAGTATTTGTGGTTCTTATGATGGTGATGCTTTATTGGTTTTGGAAACATTTGATTCTGATTCCAGAATAATTGTAGGCGCACCGGTTGCGCGTACTCGAAAAGTAAAGGGAATAAAAGTAAAAGAATTGCGTTATCCTGCAACATTGATTATGAATGTGGAATCAGGTTGGAGGGTGTATGATGTAAATAAAGAGTTGATTATTGATGAAAATAAATTTACTGAGGTAAAGGAATTTAAGGCTTGGGGGCATTCTCCTGAGGAAGCTCAATTAAATTTACCGTCTAAAAGAATAGCTATCAAGAAATCAGGAGTATATGCAGGAGAACAATATGGTTTTCGTATTTCACCTATATGGGTAAAAGTAAACCGTACTTACTATATAGGTAAGCATGAAGAACTTAAAAATGCAAGACAGTATGTAAAAAATGGAGATTGGGATACTGCAATTGAAATATGGATGCCTTTAACTGATGATGTAGATGTAAAAATTGCAGCAAGAGCTACTTTTAATATGGCTTTAGCTAGCGAGATAAAAGGAAGCCTAAATACTGCAATTGATTGGGCTAAAAAAGCGCAAAAACTAGCAGAAAAGAAAGCTTATAATTACATAAATGTATTAAATAGGAGAAAGATGGATCAAGAGAAACTAAAACAACAATTAAATTAACTAAAAACAATAAATTATGGAAAATCAAGGATTGCCTAAGGCAATGGTAATGGGTGTAGTAGGATTAATATTTGTAGTCATGTTTGGCTCAAGTATGTTTGTAACAATCGATTCAGGAGAAAAAGGTGTTTTATTCAAGAAGTTTGGAGGAGGTTTGGAAAAGGAAGTAGTATATGGACAAGGTTTTCATATGATAGCACCATGGAATGATATGTTTGTCTATGATGTTAAATTAAAAGATACTTTTGAAAAGATGGAAGTATTGTCAAAAAATGGTCTATCTATCAAAATTGATCTTTCTTTTAGATATCAGCCAGTTGCTGATAGTATTGGTTACTTGCATGATGGTATTGGTAAGAATTTTTTAGAGAGTATTATAAAACCAGAGATTAGATCTGTAACTAGAGAAGTGATTGGAAATTATCTGCCAGAAGAACTTTACTCTACTAAAAGAGAGGCTATTGAGGATGAAATCTATGCATTAACGAAAATTAATATTGAAGCTAAATATCTTAGGCTGGATGCAATATTAATTAGAGACGTTACATTGCCGACAACTTTGAGAACTGCAATTGAGCAGAAATTAAAGCAAGAACAAGAATCACTGGAATACGAATTTAAGATTGATAAAGCAAGAAAAGAAGCGGAAAGAAAGGAGATTGAAGCAAATGGTATTGCTAAATTCCAAAAAATTGTTAATAGAACAATTACTCCGCAATTATTAAAATGGAAAGGAGTAGAGGCAACTCAGGAGATTGCAAAATCACAAAATGCTAAGGTTATTGTAATTGGTAATGGTGATGGTGATTTACCAATCATTTTAGGAGGACAATAAATTTTCGTATTATTGCGAGAATAAAACAAGTAATTAATTAAAAAATAAGAAAAGAAATGAAAAAGATTGTATTAATGATGTTAGTAGCTATGGTTCCGTTTTTAACTATGGCTCAAAAGAAAGCTAAAAAAAGAAAAAATGTGAAAACCGAAAAAGTTGTAGAATCAAATTCATCTTATGATTTTATGGTCATTACAGGATATGAAATAACGTTTAAGGCAGAAGATAGGACTGTTGTAAAATCTTCAAAACCTGTCGATTTGGCCACTAGAGGAATGGTGAAAAATAAGCTGAAGATTGCTTTTGATTTTGGAAGTATTAAGAATCCTGAGAATATAAACTTAATGAAGAATGCAAGAGTTTATAGAACTATGGCTGACGCAGTAAATGGAGCTGCAATAGAAGGATGGAATTTTGTAAGTTCAAATGTAGTCTCTGAAGGAAAAAGTAAGATTCATTACTATTACATGAAAAGAGACAAGTAAATTGTTTTGATAAATAATTAAGAAAAGCCCTACTGAAAAGTAGGGCTTTTCTTTTATTGGAATTTCCCGTTAATCATAACCTTATCAATTACATTATGCCCAAAACTATAAGGTAGGTAAGCATAACTAGGAATAGGTTTTGTAATAAATAAATTTGCTTTTTTCCCAACACAAACACTTCCCAAATCTTTCTCAATTCCCATAGCGTAAGCAGTATTGATTGTGGTTGCATTAATCACTTCTTCAGGGGTCATTTTTAGTTGTATGCATCCTAAGGATGCTACAAAATTCATATTTCCACTTGGAGTAGATCCAGGGTTGTAGTCAGTTGCTAAAGCTACTGGCAACCCTTCTTCTATCATTCTTTTTGCTGGTCCGTAAGGTATCCTTAAAAAGAAAGAACAGGAAGGTAAAATAGTTGGCATACAATTACTTCCCTTCAAAGCTTCATAATCTTCTTCTGCCATTTCTTCTAAATGATCCACAGATAAAGCACCTAAATCAACTGAGGCTTTTACACCACCAATTGCATTAAACTGATTGACATGTGTCTTGGATTGTAATCCTAATTTATTGGCTGCAGTAAGTAGGTTTTTTGTGTCTTCAACTGTAAAGTATCCGTCCTCACAAAAAATATCTACAAAATCAGCTAATCCTTCTTTTGCTACTATTGGTAACATTTCATTAATTACCAAATCCATATATCCATCTTTATTGTCTTTGTATTCTTTGGGTAGGGCATGTGCTCCTAAGAAAGTAGCTTTTATCGTTACATCCGTATTTTCTTTTAACCGCTTGATTACTCTTAGCATTTTAAGTTCAGCATCCAAAGTTAGGCCGTAACCACTTTTTATTTCTATGGCTCCAGTTCCCATTTGTACTAATTCGTTTAATCGAGCCAATGCATCTTCAAAAAGTTCATCTTCTGAAGCGTTTTGTAATTTATCAGCAGAGTTTAGGATTCCTCCTCCTCTTTGTGCGATTTCAGCATAACTCCATCCATTTATTCTATCGACAAATTCTCCCTCACGGCTAGCTGCAAAAACTAGGTGTGTATGGCTATCGCAATAAGTTGGGAAAACCATTCCTCCTTCAGCATCAACTATTTCAGTATTGTTCCAATCCTCAATTCCATTCCAGTCATCCATGCTTCCAAAAGAGGTGATAAGTCCTCCTTCCACTTCTATAAAAGCATCTTTAATGGTGCTGATATGTGACATATCTTTTCCTGCTACCCATTTTCTAGGAGTTGTTTCTGTTTGGATAAGCTCTGAAATATTCTTGATTACTGTTTTCATATTTTGTTTTTGATTGTGCGAAAATACAAAATTCACTCTAATCAATTATGTTATATTTGCGCTATGGGAAATTCAATAGGTAAAATTTTAAAACTGACTACTTTTGGCGAATCGCATGGTGCCAGTATTGGTGGTATTATTGATGGTTGTCCTGCAGGGTTAGAATTGGATTTTGAGGCCATTCAAAAACAGTTGGATAGAAGAAGGCCAGGGCAAAGTAAAATTACTACTCAAAGAAAAGAGAGTGATACAGTTCAGTTTTTATCTGGAATTTTTGAAGGAAAAACTACAGGTACTCCTATTGGGTTTACCATTAAAAATGAAGATGCTAAAAGCAAAGACTATACGCATGTGAAAGATGCTTTTCGCCCTTCTCATGCCGATTATACTTATCAGAAAAAATACGGAATAAGAGATTATAGAGGAGGAGGGAGGTCTTCTGCTCGTGAAACTGCTTGTAGAGTAGTGGCGGGAGCTATCGCTCAGCAAATATTAGATAAAGTGGACGTCAAAATTACTGCTTATGTTTCTGCTTTGGGGAATGTAAAGCTGAATAAGTATCATAAGGACTTGGAATTATCTTTGATAGACACTAATTTGGTAAGGTGTCCTGATGTTGAAATTGCCAATAAAATGATTTCAGTAATTGAAAAAACAAGAAAAAAGGGTGATACCATAGGTGGAGAAATTACAGTTGTAGCAAGTGGCGTTCCTCCAGGTTGGGGAGAACCCGTTTTTGATAAACTGCATGCCGATATAGGAAAAGGAATGCTTTCCATTAATGCAGTTCATGGTTTTAAATATGGTTTTGGTGGAGTAGATATTTCTTCTAGTAAAGGAAGTGAAGTAAATGACAGTATAGTTGATGCAAGTGGTAAAACCAATACTAATTTTTCTGGAGGAATACAAGGAGGGATAAGCAATGGAAATGATATTTATTGTGAAGTAGCTTTTAAGCCAGTAGCTACTATTATGCAAAAACAGAATACGATTGATAAAAATGGAAATAAAATAGATATTAAAGGAAAAGGAAGGCATGATGCTTGTGTTGTGCCAAGAGCAGTTCCTATTGTGGAAAGCATGCTGGCACTTACTTTGGTTGATCATTATTTAAGAAGTCTAACTAATAAAATTTAAAATGATAAAGAAATTATTTTTCGTATTGCTTATTCCAACTTTTGGCTTTGGGCAAAATCCTAATTATTCTGAAGATATTGCACCAATATTATATGGGAAATGTTTACAATGTCATTATGATGGAGGTATTGCTCCATTAACATTAGAAACTTATGCAAGTGTTGTTTCTAATGCTGGAATGGTACAGCATGTTACATCTTCTGGAGAAATGCCACCATGGCCTGCAGATACTTTATTTCAGAATTATACAAATGAAAATGTCTTAAGTATGAATGAGATAAGTACTATAATGGATTGGATAACAAATGGAGTCCCTCTTGGAGATACTTCATTACTTCCGCCAATGCCAATATTTGGAAGTTCATCACAATTAGGTGCTCCTGATTTAGAACTTCAAATGCCAACATATGCAAGTACTGCAACATCAAATTCTGATGATTATGTGTGTTTTTCTATTCCAACTGGTTTATTACAAAACAGAAGAATTAAAGCAATTGAAGTAATTCCTGGAAATCTACAAACTGTTCATCATGTTTTAGTTTCATTAGATCAATTTCCTAATAGTTCTATTATTACAACAGCTGACTGTATGGGTCCTCAAGGAGATATGCTTTATAGTTATGCGCCAGGTGCTTTAGCATTAACTTACCCTGAAAATACTAATAATTCTTTTGGAGTGGAATTACCTGCAAATAGTAGTGTTTCTTTTGCTATGCACTATCCAGAGGGTAGTTTAGGTCAATTAGATAGCACTAAAGTCCGATTCTATTTTTATCCTCAAACTACAGTAATTAGGGAGATATCTTACGATTTTTTAATTAATGAAGGTTTGTTTGGACCTCCATTTTATTTACCTCCAAATCAGATTACTGAGATTACGGGTTCTTTTGGGCCTACATCACAAGATTATTCCTTTATGTCTGTATTTCCACATATGCACCTTTTAGGAAAAGATATGGTGATTTATGCTGTAACTCCTTTAAATGATACAATAAACCTGATTAAGATTAATAAATGGGATTTCGAATGGCAATATTCATATTTCTTTGAAAAATTTATTAAAATTCCTGCAGGAAGTATAATATATGCTAAAGGAAATTATGATAATACTGTTAGTCCATCTAACCCTAATCCTGTAACTGTTCAATCAGGATTTAATACGCAGGACGAGATGTTTATTGGTGGATTCCAATATCTACCATATCAGCTAGGAGATGAGAATATTTCTATAGATAATGGTTTAATTTCTAGTAATTTTAATAACGCAGTAACTACACCTTCATCAAGAGAATTATTGAAAATAATAAATTCTTTAGGTCAATCAACTACTCCTAAATCAAATATGCCTTTATATTATATTTATGATGATGGAACGATAGAGAAAAGAATAGTTATAGAATAAACAAAAATGAAAAAACTTTTACTAATACTAATTTACTTACCACTGATTGGTTTTGGACAAAATTTAGGTCCAAGAAATTCAATAGGAATAGTCGGTAATTTTGGTAATTTTTCAAATAGTTATATTCCGACTAATGCGCCACTAGGATTAGATTTACTAATTTTTATTAATAAGAATATTGGTTTTTTCTCAGATTTTAAATATGGTTTTGGAGAGATTTCAGTTGGAGAAAAGAAACCAGCTACTCATTTTTATAAGAATTCAAATAATTTAATATTCGATAAGATTACATCATCAGGTTATACAATTGTTAATTTAGGAGCTGCTTATTCTATTTATGGGGTAAATAAAAATCATATTATAGTAATGTTAGCTTTAGGTGTGTCTAATATAAAATTCTATGAACAATATTATTCTTATAATGAGTATTATATCTATGATTATGATAATAGAACGTCTTTTAATGCGTTCTTTGGAGTACAATTTCAAACATTATTCCATTCTTCGATCAAATTGGGATATGATCTAAATCCTAGAGGTTTAGTCTTTGGGTTAGGTCATACTTTATAAATTAGAAAAATAAATGAAAAATTTAGCATTACACTGGAAAATTATAATTGGAATGATATTAGGTGTCGTATATGGCCTAATCGCTAATAAATTAGGTTGGGTAGACTTTACCAATGCTTGGATAAAACCTTGGGGAGTTATCTTTGTCAACCTCTTAAAACTAATTGCTGTGCCTCTGGTTTTTGCATCTCTTATTAAAGGGGTGGCATCTTTATCTGATATTTCAAAACTATCACGAATAGGCGGGAAAACAATTTCTATTTACTTGGTGTCAACCGTTATCTCGGTAACTATTGGTTTGTGCTTGGTAAACATGGTAAAGCCAGGCGCTAATTTTGATAGAGAATCCATTCAGTTGTCTGAAAATTCTCAATCAGGAGCAGATAAGAAAATTGCAGCAGCAGGAAATGTGAAAGAGGCAGGCCCTCTTCAGTTTGTGGTGGATATGGTGCCAACTAATATCTTTTCGGCTTCTAGCGATAATTCTAATATGTTACAAGTTATCTTTTTTGCTATTTTATTTGGGATTTCCATGGTTATGTTGCCAAGTGAAAAAACGGTATATGTAAAAGGTTTCTTTGATGGAGTAAATGATATAATCCTGCAAATAGTAGATTTAATCATGCTTGCCGCTCCTTATGGTGTATTTGCACTGCTAGGAGGTTTGGTGGTCGATTTTGGAGCAAGTTCTACTTTATTTATCGCCTTAGGGAAATATTCGCTAACCGTTATTGCAGGTTTGTTACTGATGGTAGTTGTGGTTTATCCTTTAATTTTAAGGATGTTTACAAAAGTGAAGTATTTGGATTTTTTCAAAGCAATTTCTCCAGCACAAATGTTGGCATTTTCTACAAGTTCAAGTGCGGCAACTTTGCCCGTTACTATGGAAAGGTGTGAGGATCATTTAGGGGTTTCTGAAGAGGTTTCTTCCTTTGTATTGCCATTGGGTGCTACTATTAATATGGATGGTACTTCTTTGTATCAGGCAGTTGCAGCAGTATTTATTGCACAGGCATTCGGTATTGATTTGGATTTAGGACAACAATTAACCATTGTGCTTACGGCAACTTTAGCTTCCATTGGGGCTGCTGCTGTTCCAGGTGCTGGTATGGTTATGCTAGTGATTGTTTTGGGGGCAATTAATGTGCCTACTGAGGGGCTTGCACTTATCTTTGGTGTGGATAGAATACTAGATATGATGCGTACAGTTGTGAATGTAACAGGTGATGCTACTGTGGCTACTGTTGTCGCTTCTACTGAGGGTGAGTTACGCCAAGTTACTGAAGAAGAATTAATGAGTTAAACTTTGCAAAGATATATTCTTATCTTCCTTTTATTTCTAGGCCATTTACTAATGGCTCAAGAATGTTTTCCTGAAAAAGGGAAGGATAAAAGATTGGTCAAAAAACTAGAGAAGCAGATTGCTAAACGAGCATTTTATGCTGCTTTTGATGAATTGCTTACTGCTAATGATTTTGCAGTTTTCAGTGCCTTAAAATCAGAAGTACTTTGGCATAGAGCTGATTTTTTTAATGCAGAAACTGAAGGGTTGAACGCAATAGCTAATTGCCCTGATAATTTTCCGAAAGTTTATTATTTCTTAGGTGAAATTGCTTTTAATAGAAAGGATTATGTGAATGCTGATTTGCACCTTAAAAAGAGTATCGCTTTAGGAATTGCTGATCCTTATTATTCTGATGCGGTTAATTTATATGCTAAAGCAAAAGTATTGGCGCAAATCATTGCTAATCCTGTATCATTTAATCCTGAAATAGTGAGTGGTGTTTCTACTGTTTATGATGAGTACTTGCCAATAATTTCTCCTGATCAGGAATTGTCATTTTTTACAAGAAGGTCGGATAAAACTAGTTTATATGCTATTGTTTCTACTAGTGTTGAGGAGTTTGTTTCTAGTAAAAAAATAAAAGGTAAATTTAAAGAGGGTAAAGCGCTTACCTATCCTTTTAACATGGAAAGTAATGAAGGGGGTGCTTCTATTACGATTGACAATAAAGTGTTGTATTATACAAAGTGCATCAGGAATAAAAAAGGCTATAATAATTGTGATATTTATTATGTGAACAGAGTGAATGGTAGCTGGTCGGAAGTACAAACTTTTTCGGATAAAATTTCAAAACAGGATTCTTGGGAATCTCAACCTACTGTTTCTTCTGATGGTAAAGTAATTATTTTTGCTAGTGATAGAAGTGGAGGTTATGGTAAAATTGACTTGTATGAAATTAATTTGGTAGATGGTGAATGGACAAGTCCTAAGAATTTAGGTTCTGCCATTAATAGTAATGAGCATGAAAAATCTCCTTACTTGCATACGGATGGAAAAACCTTATTTTTTGCTTCAACAAATTTCCCAACTCTGGGAGGTTTTGATGTTTTTTATAGCCGAAAGGATAGTTCAGGGAATTGGCAAAAACCAATCAATATTGGTTATCCTATTAATACGGTTGCTGATGAGATTTCACTTTTTGTGAGTACGGATGGAAATACCGCTTATTTTGCGTCCAATCAACTGGAAGGGGTAGGAGGTTGGGATATCTATTCTTTCGCTTTGCATGATGGTGCTAAGCCTGAAAGAGTTTTGTTTTTAAAAGGTGACTTGCTGGATGAAAATGGACAGGTTTTGGAGGATGTAGAGTTGGAAATAAAAAATATAAATACGAATGAAATTACTGCCGTAAAAGTGGAGGCGGGAACTTATATTTCCTCCTTAACGCTAGCAAAGAATGATGATGTGTTGATTACGGTAAAGAAAGAGGGGTTTGCTTTTAATTCAACTTATATATCGGCTAATGACACCTCTTTTTCTTCTCCAAAAAACTTAAATATAGAGTTAGAGTCTCTAGAAGATGGCAAGTCCTTTAGTTTGAGTGATATTTATTTTGAAACAAATTCTTATCAGATAAACTCAATGGCTAAATATGTGCTTTTTGAATTTTCTGCTTACCTAAAAGTAAATAGGAATATGGTCATTGAAATAAATGGTTTTACGGATGATGTCGGTGAGGATGATGTGAATAAGCTCTTGTCAGAAAATAGAGCTAGAGCAGTTTATGATTTATTAATTTCTAATGAAATTACTAGGGATCGACTTCTGTTTAATGGTTATGGGGAGCTATTTCCTGTAGCGGGTAATGCTACTAAAAAGGGTAGGGCTAAGAATAGAAGAACTGAGTTTAGAATTATTAGGCAATAAAAAATCCTGCTATTGCAGGATTCCTTATTGTTATATATGTAAAAGAGATTATCTTGCTTCTCTAATTCTAGCTTTCTTACCAGTTAATTCTCTTAAGTAGTAAATTCTTGCTCTTCTAACTTTACCTTTTTTGTTTACTTCAATCTTTTCAATTAAAGGTGAGTTAATAGGGAAAATTCTTTCAACACCAATTGAGTGAGAAATTTTTCTGATTGTAAATGTTTCAGTTGCTCCACTACCTTTTCTCTGGATAACATCCCCTTTAAAAAACTGAGTTCTTTGTTTGTCTCCCTCTTTAATCGTGTAGTAAACTGTAATGTTATCTCCAGATTTAAAGTTTGGTAATTCAGTTCCTGTAGTAAGTTCTTTTGCTATAGTTTCAGTAATGTTCATTTTTCTAATAATTAGGTTTCGAAATCGGTTTGCAATATTACGGATATTTTTTAATTTAATTATCCTAAGAAACAAACAATTTTACTCAAATAAATCAGGTCTTATTTCTTCTGTTCTTTTTATAGCTTCTTCCTCTCTCCATTCTGTTATAAGCTTCTCATTTCCAGATAGTAATATTTCAGGAACCTTCCATCCTTTGTAGTTGGAAGGTCGGGTGTATACTGGGGGTGCAAGTAAATTATCTTGAAAAGAATCAGTAAGTGCAGAGGTCTCATTAGAAATCACGCCAGGAATTAAGCGTATTACAGCATCAGAAAGTATGGCGGCTGCCACTTCACCACCAGTTAGTACGTAATCACCAATTGATATTTCTTTGGTGATGATATGTTCTCTTATTCTTTGATCAATCCCCTTGTAGTGTCCGCAAAGCATGATTAAGTTTTTGTGTGTGGATAAGGTATTGCAGATTTGTTGGTTCAATGTTTCTCCATCAGGGGATAGGTAGATTATTTCATCATAGTCTCTTTCTGCTTTTAGCTTGCTTATGCAATCGTCAATAGGCTGAATGCACATCACCATTCCTGCTCCGCCACCAAACTGATAATCATCAACACTTTTTTGTTTGTTAGTAGAGTAGTCGCGTAAGTTGTGAATTATGATTTTGGTCTTACCATTTTCTTTTGCACGCTTCAAAATTGAGTATTCAAAATAAGCGTTAAAAAATTCAGGAAATAATGTAATGATGTCAATTCTCATTTGGCAAACTTACAAAATCAAAATGGTTTATATTTTAGGTGTTATTGTCTGTTAAAAAGCATATGACATGCTGTCATGTATATTTTATAAAAACAAGTTAATCAGATGATTATGATGTATAGTATAAATTATTAATTTAGTATACAATTCTGATTAAAAAAACAAGCTGAAAGATGTGGTATTTGATAAAAGTAAACGAAAATTGCTAACAATTGTTGATATTTTTTTAAAG
>JBLGCF010000020.1:0-14030 GCA_047617145.1 Thalassomonas sp.
AAGGGGGTTTAGAAACTTATAAAGTTACTGGAATTTTAGGGCATTATTCTTTTTTAGAAATGCTTGATGTAATGAATGAGCAATTGATAACGCAAGGCAAGGATCCTGTTGCATTTGATCATGATTGCCGGGAGGGAATTTGTGGTACTTGTTCGCTTTACATTAATGGGGAAGCACATGGCCCTGATAGAAAAGTAACTACTTGTCAATTACACATGCGTATGTTTATAGATGGAGAAACAATTTATATTGAACCTTGGCGTTCGGCAGCTATGCCAGTGATTAAGGATTTAATTGTTGATCGTTCTTCTTTTGATAGGATTCAACAATCAGGAGGGTTTGTATCGGTAAATACTTCTGGTAATACACAAGATGCTAATGCATTGCCAATCCCTAAAATGAATGCGGATAAGGCTTTTGATGTTGCGGCTTGTATTGGGTGTGGAGCTTGTGTTGCTACTTGTAAAAATTCTTCTGCTATGTTATTTGTTGCAGCTAAAGTCTCTCAGTATGCATACTTACCACAAGGTCAAGTAGAACGTAAACAAAGAGTATTAAATATGGTGGAGCAAATGGATAAAGAAGGTTTTGGTAACTGTACCAATACTGGAGCTTGTGAGGTAGAATGTCCGAAAAGCATTTCTATTGAATACATTGCAAAAATGAATAGAGAATATTTATCTGCTTCTATTACTGCTGAGTAGTAAAAGGTTCGAATCCTGCTATCTCGACTTTTTTCTTTTCAAAATCCACATTTTTCTGTATTATTGTAGAATGAAAAAACTACTACTTATATTACTTTGCTTGCCTATGATTGGGTTTGGGCAGTCTTGGACTCAAACTTTTGGTGATAATAATAATGATGATATTGGTAGATGTGTCCAGCAAACTGTTGATGAGGGCTACATCATTATGTATCAATCTGAAGATCATTCATCAGGAATTTGTAATACTTATTTAATAAAAACAGATGAAAATGGTGTGCAAGAATGGATTCAAAACTTTGATACAACTAATTACGAGTGGTTTGGTAGGTGTGTTTATCAAACTGCTGATTCAGGTTACATTTGTGCGACTTCTAGATATAATGGTATCAACCTTGTAAAAACAGATCAAAATGGAATACAGCAATGGGTTCAGAATTTTGGTGATAATATATATAAAGCTAAATCAATTCAACAAACTTCTGATGGAGGATATGTAATTTGTGCTACGATTGAGAATAATTATGGCTCTGATTCTATGTGTATAATTAAAGCAGATGGAAATGGATCACAGCAATGGAATCAAAAATTTATTGGAGGCTATTCTTCTGGATTATATTCAATTCAAGAAGTTATTGGTGGTGGATATGTGGTCTGTGGAACTATATCTAATGATCCTTTCGGTTGGGATATCTGGTTAATAAGAACAGATGCACAAGGAAATACCCTATGGAACAAAACATATGATGATGGTGGTCATGAATGGGGGCATTCGGTAGAACAAACTTCAGATGGAGGTTATATTATTACTGGAAGTTCAGATGGTGATGTGTGGCTAATAAAAGCAGATAACTTAGGAAACCAACAATGGAGTAACACATTTGGAAGTTCCTTTGATGATGTTGGATATTGTGTTAGGCAAACTTCAGATGGAGGATACATTATTACAGGATATAAAGAGAATTTTTCTACTGGAGGAGATGTTTATTTAATAAAGACTGATTCTCAAGGTAATTCATCTTGGGAACAAACATTTGATGGTAGCTCCTATGATGAAGGATGGTATGTTGAGCAAACAATAGATGGGGGGTATATTATTGCAGGTTTTAGAGATGTTGGAAATAATAGTAGTGATGTTTGGCTGATAAAAACAGATGGAAACGGAAATATAACTTCAACATTCAACATACCAACACCTAATACAAACAAAAAATTTCTTAAAGCAACAGACCTATTAGGAAGAGAAATAAAACAAAAAAATCAATCTCTCTTTTACATCTATGATGATGGAACAGTAGAGAAAAGAATAATAATTGAATAGATTATTTTAGTAGATTAGATATTTATGTAAAAAATTAAAAAGCAAGTTCTAAAGACTTGCTTTTTTTATGCTTATTTTTGGCTTGATGAAAGAAACACTCAATATAACCTTAGTTCAATCTCAACTTTTTTGGGAAGATGTAGAAAAAAATATTTCTCATTTTGAGGCGTTAATTTCAGAAATTTCAGAAACAGATATTATTCTACTTCCTGAAATGTTCAATACTTCTTTTTGTCCAAAATCCAATCATTTAGCAGAAAATATGGAGGGCAAATCAGTGCGTTGGATGAAAGAAATTGCTAAAACGAAAGGCTGTGCTATTGCCGGAACTTTAATGATTTTAGAAAATGAAAAGGTTTTCAATCGCTTAGTTTGGGCTTCTAAAGACGGAACCATTTATACTTATGACAAGCATCATTTGTTTTCCTTAATAAAAGAAGAAAGGTACATAAGCAAGGGAGAAGGAAGATTAATTGTAACCGAACAAGGTTGGAAAATTTGTCCGCTTATTTGTTATGATTTGCGTTTCCCAGTTTTCAGCCGAAATGATGTAGAGTATGATGTTTTAATCTACTTAGCAAACTGGCCTGTAAAACGAATTGATGCTTGGGATACACTTTTAAAAGCGCGTTCTATTGAAAACCAATGTTATACTATTGGAGTAAATAGAGTAGGGAAAGATGGTAACGGTATTCCGTTTAATGGCCACTCTAAAGTGTTTGATGCTTTTGGTAAGGAACTACTTTCTGCAACTGAAAATATGGAAGAAATTTTGCAAATTGAAATCAGTTTAGATGATTTGAAATTAAAAAGAAGACAAATGAATTTCTTGCAGGATAGAGATGACTTTACTCTTCAATAACCCACTCTAATTCCAGGTCCCAATTAGCGCGAATGGTAATGTCAGTAGGGTAATTTATTACTTGTTCTGCTTGTGTTTTACTTTCCCAATTCCCTGTTGTCCACTCTCCATTCGTATTGGAATCAGTAATGTATTTTAGCTGATATTTCCCTGGTGTAATATCAGTTAGCATAAAGGGTTGCTCAACAAAAACATATTCTTTAATCACCTTATTGTTTTGTAATATTTGAAATAGACAAGGGTTGTTTTTGCTTGTAATAATTGCTAAATTCCCATATACGATTTCTTCAGTAAGTAAGGAATCAGTTGTTGTGCTATCCGCTCTAATTGTAAGGGTATCAGTAGTAGTACTATCTATTTCTACAATAGGATTAAAAGCCAACAATGAAATAAAACTATCTCTTACAGCATTTATAATAGTGTCATTAAACGCAATTTTTTCTTCTTCATTATAGATAAAATCAAAATCAGTGAGAGCCAAAATAGTATAATTTTTGGCATTCAAATTAGGGAAATGAAAGTCTCCATTTTTATTAGTTTTAGCAATATAATTTGGGTTGTCTTTAAAGAGAGTGTTATCATTCCTGCTTTCTTCAAAAAGCATAATCCAAGCATTTTCAATCGCATCTAAAGTGTAAGCATCCTTTAATTTACCACTTAAAATTAGGGTATCTATTTCATCAGAAGTTGAGAAAATATAATGAAGAGTATCTAGAGTATTCCCCTCATTCAAATCCTTAATGCATTTATTTAAAGCAATGTGATAAGTAGTGTTTTGGGCAAGAGTATCCTCAAGGTTTAAAGTTAATTTTTTCCCTTTTATTTCCTTGATAACTCTCTTTTTAATGGGTGGTGAAATGTAGAAATTTTCTTCCCAGTTATTCAATACGATAAATTCATCAAATTCAAATGAGATGATTCTTTGGTGAGCTTGCTTTACATTTTCTGTGCTATTAATTTGTAGTAAAGAAGGGGAGGAGACATCTTTGTTGCCCCCAGTTGGAGCTACCATATTGGCGCAACTGCTTAGTAGAAAAAGAAAGATAATTACGGATGAGATAAATTTCATTAGGACAAAGATAATCTATTTGTTTTAGGCAACAGCAATAGTTGCAATGCTTACTTTCACGCCTTCAATTTCGAGTAATTTATGCGCACAGGCCTCCAAAGTTGCACCAGTAGTAACCACATCATCAATAAGTAGAATATGTGTATGTCTTAATTTCTTTGATTTTTTTAAGGCAAAACTATTCATCATATTTTCCCAACGGCTAAATCGTTTTTTTCTTGTTTGGGAATCGGTATTTTCTGTACGAATAAGTGATCGAGTATTGATTTTTACCCCTAATACTTCATGTACCCCTTTAGCAATATATTTACTTTGGTTATACCCTCTTAGCTTTTCTTTTTTAGGATGTAGCGGTATAGGAATAATATAGTCAACATCACAGAAATAGTTGCTTTCTTTTAGTGCATATCCTAGCTGTCTCCCTAAGAAAACTCCTGTTCTTTTCCCCCCTTCATATTTTAATTCATGAATCAGTTTTTGTACGCTACCTTCTTTATGAAATTGATACAATGCAACTGCATTTTGTAATGGTACTCTTCCCCAGAATAACTTACTTACTAAATTTTCTTTGTGTTTAAAACAATCCGTTTTCGGGATTCTATACAAGCAAAGTGTACAGGCGCATTCCTCTTCTTTTAATAAATTTTCTCCGCAAATAATACAAGTATTTGGGTAGAATAAAGCAATTAAATCTTCAAAAAATGAGTGTATCTGTTTCATTATTGAAAGTTATAAAAATAAGTGCAATAAAAAACCCAACTATAAAGAGCTGGGTTTTGAATATTAAATTGACTTGTGTTTATCCGCACTTGCTGTAACCACAGCTTACACATTTTAAGCAACCTTCTTCATACACTAATCCTTCATCTCCACATTCCCCGCAAGTATGATCACTTACCTTTGTTCCATCAGCAATAAAGGTTTTAAGTGCTCTTACAACACCACTTTTCCAAGTGTTTATGTTCTCGTCATATAGGTTCATTTTACCAATTAAGTCTACTACATAGTGCAATGGCATTCCATGACGCAATACTCCAGAAATAAGTTTTGCATAGTTCCAAAATTCTTTGTCAAACGAACGAGATAAACCTCCCATTGTTACTTTATACCCTTCCTTATCTTCATACTGGAAATCATATTGAGTAGAACCGTCTTCTCTTTTATTTTTAATTACCCAACCATATTCTACAGCAGCAGGCATATTAAATACATCTTCAGTTTTTCCTGTAAATATTTCATATGGCCTTCCGTTCATAAGCCCAACAACTGCAATCCATTTTTCTTTATTATTTTGAAAACGAACAACTTTAGCATCCAATCGTTTAGTACGAGAAGGTGCTTTTGTTTCCTTGAATTCAGAGTTGTCTAACACATCTACTTTTCCTTTATCATCAGCAGAAACCAATACTCCTGCTCGTGACCCATCTCTATAAACAGTAATTCCTTTTGTCCCTTGTTTCCATGATTCTAAGTAAATGTTACTTACCTCATCAAGCGATACATCATTAGGTAAATTGATTGTAGAGCTAATTGAATGAGTCACATATTTTTGTACGACAGCTTGCATTTCTACTCTTTTGTTCCAATTAATTTCTGGAGCAGTACTTCCTGCATATGGGCTTTTTGTAATATCAGTTTCTCCCGTTACTTCCATCCAAGTTTTTAAATTATGGTGGTAAACAGTAAACTCTTGCCACTTATCTCCTAAATCATCAATAAAATCAACTTTAGCTTCTCTATCTTGTTCGTTTAATTTTCTTCTTCTTTTATAGTGCGTCATGAAAACTGGCTCAATTCCTGAAGAAGTTTGTGCCAACATACTTAATGTTCCTGTTGGTGCTACTGTGCTAATAGAAATATTTCTTCTTCCAAATTTCATCATTCTTTCGTACACCTCAGGAAGTTCAACTTCTAGCATTTGTACAAACTCTGAAGTCTTTTCAATTTTTGCATCAAACCCTACAAAGCTTCCTCTTTCCAATGACATGTCAATTGAGCTATCAAACTCAGCTCTACATTTCTCCTTCATCATTCCCTCAACCATTGCTATAGCTTCATCAGAATCAATTGCCATACCAAGTGCTGCTACCATATCAGCTAAAGCTGTAAATCCAAGTCCTGTTCTTCTTCCTTCTATTCCTGTTTTAAGTAATAATTCCCAAGTTTCTCTTTCAACTTGTTTAATATTTTCAGGCTCATCATCAGCATCTACTTTCGCTAAAATTCTTCCGATAGCTTCTGTTTCTAAATCTACTAAATCATCCATTAACCTTTGTCCTTCATAAGTTGCCTTATAGAAGTCCTCCATTTTGAACTTAGCATCTTTAGTAAAAGGCTTTTCTACAAAATTGAAAAGATTGATTGCAATTAATCTACAACTATCTCCTCCTTGCATAGCAATTTCGGAACATGGATTAGTTGATGTATTTTTGTATCCAGGATATACGGATGAAGTAGAGTACCAATGTTGTCTGTCCCAGAATATTAATCCTGGCTCAGCAGTGTTATGTGCGCACTCAATAATAGTATTCCAAAGCTCTTTAGCTTTCACTGTTTTGCTAAATTTAGGTGTTTCAGAATCAATTGGCCATTTGTGTGTGTATTCTGCATTGTTCTCCACAGCTTTCATAAACTCATCCGACAAACGGATTGAGATATTAGCTCCTGTTACTTTTTGTAAATCTTGTTTTATAGTAATGAAATCTTCAACATCAGGATGGGCAATATCCATAGAAAGCATCAAAGCTCCTCTTCTTCCATTTTGGGCTACTTCCCGAGTTGTATTTGAAAAACGATTCATAAAAGAAACGGCCCCTGAAGTACTTCCTGCCGCATTAGAAACTCTAGCTCCTGATGGGCGTAAATTTGAGATGTCTACCCCAACACCACATCTTCTTTTGAAGAGTTGCGCTAATTGCTGATCCGTGTAAAAAACTCCACCATATGAATCATGTAATTCTGGGACTACTATACAGTTAGATAAAGAAGCTAATTTATAGTGATTCCCTAATGAACTCATTACACTCCCTTGTGGGATAATGTGTCCAAATTCTTTAAAGTAGGCATATACCTTTTCTTCTGTTAAGTCCTCTCTTTCTTGTCCGTACTTGGATAAGAATTTAGCACTTCCATTAAGGTTGTATTTTAATTTATAATCTGCTTCTATTCTACCAAATTCCTTTGCCATTCTCCTGTGCATATCATCTGGAGATTTCTCTACAAATTCTCCATAAAAATCTTTCATAGCATACTTGTTCATCCAAGTTGTCCCTGCTAATTCATCTCCATTAAAATAGGCGACTGCAGCTTCTAAAACTTCCTCGTAGGTATATGTTTTCTGATTTTTTGGTTTTGTTGTGATGTCTTGTGGTTTCTTTGTTATTGTGGTCATTTGGTTTTCAGATTAAAGCATTTAATTTTCCAGTATTTTTTTAGTGACTACAAGTTTAAAAATATTATTAAAATCCCAACACTACTTTGTGTATGGTTCTTAACATCTTTTTCAACAATTAGTTAATAAATTAATATTGCTAGAGAAAGCAATAGCTAGTTGAAAATAAAAAGGATTTTTAGAGTTTGTTAATTGAAAAAAATCTATGCAAGAATTTCAGTTAAAATACTTTTGAATAAAGTAAGTCCATCTTGATTGTTCAGTTCTTTATCGGCTGCTCTTTCAGGGTGTGGCATCATCCCAAAAACATTACGGTCGGCATTACAAACGCCAGCAATATTTAATAACGACCCGTTAGGATTTGCTTGATCAGTAGTGTTTCCGTTTTCATCACAATATTTGAATAAAATTTGATCATTCTTAATTAATGATTGTAAAGTTTCTTCATCAGCAAAGTATTTTCCTTCACCATGAGCAATAGGAATTTTTACTGCTTTATTATCGTACTGATTAGTAACTAAAGTATTTTTAGTTGTAGCTTTCAAAAAAGTGTTTTTACAAATAAATTTATGACTTGTGTTGTGTAAAAGAGCTCCTGGCAATAAGCTACTTTCAGTTAAAATTTGGAACCCATTACATATTCCCATTACATAACCTCCAGCATTAGCAAAGCCAATTATTTCAGTCATAATTGGCGAGAATTTTGCAATTGCACCTGACCTTAAATAATCTCCAAAAGAGAATCCTCCAGGTAAAATGATAAAATCACACTCTTGCAAATTAGTATCTTTATGCCAAAGTTTTACTACCTCTTGCTTCATTATAGTTTCTAAAACATAAACCATGTCCATGTCGCAATTAGACCCAGGAAAAACAACTACACCAAATTTCATAATATTATTTTTAATGCGGCAAATTTACACATTATAAAGCAACCGAGTACCTATAATAGAAGGAAGAAATTATGAATAGTAAAAATAAAAAATTTGCGATCTTTCTATTCTTAGTGTAGGTAAAATAGTTGCCGATAATAACGCACAAAGGAGTGATTAAAAAGTACCATGATTTTAGCCCTCCAAAAAGAATTAGCAATAGGCAAAAAGCAAAATAAAAGAAGATAATCAAAAAAGATTTTCGGGAGCGAATACTTTTTTTATAAAGCCATCTAGAGAGTTCAATAAAGGAAAATAAACTTATAATACCTGTTGCAAAAATCCAAATAAGTTTGGGTGTTTTCAAGCTATTAATAGTAGGAAAATTGATGAGTTTTAGTGTTTCAAATTCCGGGAAAATAAAGATTTTTCCAAGTAGGATAGTATAAATAAAATAGAAGAAATAAGGGGTGATAATCCCTATGCAAGCAATGCTTAAGTTCCTCCAATTTAAGTTACTGTAATTGATGCCGCTAATTACAACAAGCAGTAAAAGAAAAAGTAGATTTGGAAAAAAAAAACTAAAAACAGATAGAATAATACCTGCATTAAAAACCTGAGAAAACGGATATTCTTTTTGATAGGTTTCCAGGATATAGTTCAGAAAAAATAGCAGGAAAAAAGAAACTATCCATTCCAAAACAGTATTTGTAAAAGGAGTACAAAGGAGTAAAAATACAAACCCAAGAACAAGATTGTCTTTCCTAATTATATTTTTTTCATACACCAAATTATTAAGTCCTAATGCGTGAAATGAGGGGAGAAGTAGCCCAAACAGTAGCACAACAATTGGGGCTAACCACTCATGCGAAAAGATTAATTGTAAAGGGGAGTTCAGCAAAGGAATACAAGTAAACGCAATGCAAAAAACAATAAAAAATAAAATTATTGTTGGCCTTGGATTTATAAGGTGTTTAAGAAACATTGTATTCTCTAAAAATAGTTAAATTTGCCACAGTAAATTAAAACAAAAATTATGAATGATATTTTTTATGCAATTGGCGATTTTTTTGGTCTAGTTTTTAATGGTGTAGAGGCTGTTGGGAATAGTATCAATTATCTTTATATTGGTGTGATATTTACTTTTTTAGTAGTTTGGACAGTTAAAATGCTCAAGCACAGAAAAGACGGAGAAGAGCACGCTTCATCATAAATCAAAACCAATATCTTTTCGGTAATACTTACCTTCAAAGGATATTTTATCTGCACTAACAAACGATTTTTCTAGTGCTTCTTCCATTGTTTCTCCAAAAGAGGTAAGCGCTATAACTCTACCTCCATTTGTTTTTACAGTTCCGTTATTATTTTTTGTTCCGGCATGAAAAACAATACTATCTTCAACCTTTTCTATTCCTGTAATTTCTTCCCCTTTTTTGTAAGCTTCAGGATATCCGCCAGAAACTAACATAACTGTTGTTGCTGCGCCTTCAGTAATTTCTAAGTCTATCTCACTAAAAGTTCCATCTCCAATTCCTTTTAAAAGGTTCAGTAAATCTGATTTTATTCTAGGGATAACAACTTCCGTTTCAGGATCTCCCATTCTAACATTGTACTCAATTACTTTTGGTTCTCCTTTTACATTGATGAGCCCAATAAAGATAAATCCTTTGTATTCAATATTGTCTTTCTTTAATCCTTCTACTGTTGGCTTAATGATTTCTCTTTCTACTTTTTCAATATAGAATCTATCTGCAAACGGAACAGGTGAAATAGCTCCCATTCCTCCAGTATTTAATCCTGTATCACCTTCTCCAATTCTTTTGTAATCTTTTGCTGAAGGGAGAATTTTATACGAATCACCATCTGTTAAAACAAATACTGAAAGTTCCATTCCATCTAAAAATTCTTCTATCACTACTGTTGATGATGCTTCTCCGAATTTTGCATCAGCAACCATTGCCTTTAGTTCGTCTTTTGCTTGCTGTAAATCATTAAGGATTAATACTCCTTTCCCTGCTGCTAATCCATCTGCTTTTAATACATAAGGCGCTTTCAGACTTTCTAAAAAAGCATAACCCTCTGCTAAGTTTTCTTTTGTGAATGCTTGGTATTTTGCTGTTGGAATATTATGCCTTTCCATAAACTGTTTTGCAAATTCCTTACTTCCTTCCAATTGCGCACCTTCTTTTGATGGTCCAATTAAAGAGATATTTTTTAACGATTCATCTTCTTTAAAGAAGTTATAGATACCGTTTACTAATGGATCTTCAGGCCCTACTAATACTAATCTAATGTCTTCAGCAAGCACAAATTTTTTGATACTTTCAAAATCATTTACGCTAATATTAACATTGGTCCCAACCTGCTCAGTCCCTGCATTTCCTGGAGAAATAAATAGTTTGTTGCACGAACTGCTTTGTGCAATTTTCCATGCAAATGCATGCTCCCTTCCTCCACTTCCTAATATTAATACGTTCATTATATCGTTTTATTCACTATCCATAGCAGTTAAGATTTCCTCTGTCAATTCCATATTATGGAATACTTGTTGCACATCATCATTTTCCTCTAGTAAATCGAGTAACTTCAATACTTTTTCTGCTTGTTCAGCACTTATAGTTTTAAAATTATTTGGGATCCTTTGCAATTCAGAGTTCTTGATTTCAATATTAAGTTCCTCTAATTTTGTTTGCATATTGTTAAAATCGGCATACTCACAATAAATAGTTACTGCTTCTTCATCAACTTCTAATTCTTCTAACCCACCATCAATAAGCTCCATTTCTAATTCATCCACTTCCATGCTTACATTTTCAGGGTCAAGGGTGAAAACTCCTTTACGGTCAAAAATAAACTCCAAAGAACCATTTGTTCCCATAGCACCATCACACTTACTAAAGTAAGAACGCACATCAGCAACTGTACGGTTATTATTATTACTTGCGCAATCTACAAAAACCGCCACACCATGTACGGCATATCCTTCCAATGACATTTCCTCATAATTAGCTGTATCCTTACTACTAGCTTTTTTGATTGCACGCAATACATTATCCTTTGGCATATTGGCTGCCTTAGCATTTTGCATTATTTGTCTTAGCCTAGAATTTGTGTCAGGATCAGCTCCTCCATCTTTCACAGCCATAACAATATCCTTGCCTATTCTAGTAAAAGTTTTGGCCATTTTCGACCATCTTTTCATCTTTCTAGCTTTCCTGAACTCAAATGCTCTTCCCATAATTTATCCTTTAATCATCTAGTTTTAATACAGCCATAAAAGCATTTTGTGGAATTTCAACATTACCTACTTGACGCATTCTTTTCTTTCCTTTTTTCTGTTTTTCTAACAGTTTTCTTTTTCTTGAAATATCCCCCCCGTAACATTTTGCTGTTACATCTTTCCTTAGTGCTTTTACTGTTTCTCTAGCTATAATCTTGGAGCCAATTGCTGACTGAATTGCTATATCAAATTGTTGCCTTGGGATTAGTTCTTTTAGTTTAGCACATAATTTTTTTCCTAAAGCATAAGAATTGTCTTTATGTACTAGAGCTGAAAGCGCGTCAACAGGATCGCCATTTAATAAGATATCAAGCTTTGCTAATACAGAAGCTCTGTATTCAATAGGGTAATAGTCAAATGAAGCATATCCTTTAGATACTGATTTTAACTTGTCGTAAAAGTCAAATACAATTTCCCCCAATGGTATTTCAAAAGTAAGCTCAACTCTATCGGTAGTTAAATAAACTTGGTTGGTTAATTCTCCTCTTTTTGAAATACATAGGGTCATTACTGAGCCAATAAAATCAGCTTTTGTAATGATTTGTGCTCTAATATAAGGTTCCTCTACACTCTCTAAAATACTTGGGTCAGGATAGTCAGAGGGGTTATGAATTTCTAGTTTTTTACCTGCTCTGGTATATGCGAAATACGACACATTGGGAACAGTAGTAATTACTGTCATATTGAACTCACGCTCTAATCTTTCCTGAACAATTTCCATGTGTAACATTCCTAAAAATCCACACCTAAAACCAAACCCAAGTGCAGCAGATGATTCTGCAGCATAGGTTAAAGAAGCATCATTCAATTGTAATCTTTCCATTGAAGCTCTTAGTTCTTCAAAATCCTCAGTGTCCACAGGATAAATTCCTGCAAAAACCATAGGTTTTACTTCTTCAAATCCTTTCACAGCTTCAGTTGCAGGATTATCGGCAGTTGTAATTGTATCTCCTACTTTTACTTCTCTTGCATCTTTTATTCCAGAGATAATATAACCAACCTCACCTGCTTGCATAGTTTTTTTCGGAAATTGCTTAAATCTTAAAGCACCAATTTCATCCGCATGATACTCCATTCCGGTTGCCATAAACTTCACCTTTTGTCCTTTCTTTATTTCTCCATTTATGATTTTAAAGTAAGCTTCAATCCCTCTAAAGGTATTGTAAACAGAATCAAAGATCATGGCTTGTAACGGAGCTTCAGGATCCCCTTTAGGTTGAGGAACCCTCTCTACTATTGCAGCTAATATTTCTTCAATTCCTACACCAGTTTTAGCACTAGCTGGAATAATATCTTCATCTTCACAATCAATTAAATCAATAATTTGATCTTTTACCACTTCTGGTTCAGCTGAAGGTAAATCAATTTTATTTAACACTGGAATAATCTCTAAATCATGTTCTAGTGCTAAGTAAAGATTAGAAATTGTTTGTGCTTGTATTCCTTGAGCTGCATCAACAATTAATAGTGCGCCTTCACAAGCAGCAATGGAACGAGAAACTTCATATGAGAAATCAACATGTCCAGGAGTGTCAATTAAATTAAGAATATAATCCTCACCCTTGTAGGTATATTCCATTTGTATTGCATGACTTTTGATGGTAATTCCTCTTTCTTTTTCAAGGTCCATGCTGTCGAGTAGTTGAGCCTCAGCTTCTCTTTCTGTAACAGCCCCTGTAAACTCTAATAATCGATCAGCCAAAGTAGATTTACCATGGTCAATATGTGCAATAATGCAAAAATTTCTAATTTTTTTCATGAGTGGCGAAAATACATCTTTTCAATCAAATACAAGCATGTATTTTTAAGCAGATATTTTAGTACATTTGTAATGAGAAAAGTAAAAAAATGAGAAAAGTTACAATCAGAAGAAGAAGACATTTCCTAAAAGCAATCACCTGGAACTTATTAGCTATGACAACAACATTTTTTGTATTGTCATATTTACCTCCCTATTTTGGGTTTGAACCTATTGACAAAAGTTCAGTAGGTTGGTTAGTTGCACTTGATAGAGTTGCGAAATTAATATTTTATTATTTCCATGAAAGAACATGGTTTGCTTCTAATTGGGGTGTTATTAAGCCACCAAAAAACTAATTAGGTTTTTCTTCATTTTTTAGCGTGTAGTAAAACTCTTGAGGATTATTTTTTAAAGACTCTTCCTCAATTTCTTCCTCAATTTCCCATTGATATTTTTTGGGCTTTGGCCCTTCCTTTCTATAAAAAATGGCTACTAAAATTCCAGCAAGAAAACCTGCCAAATGTCCTTCCCAAGAGATAGGTTCTTTTGTAGGAAGCAAGCCCCAAATCATTGATCCGTAAAGAAAAATAACCAACATCGAGACAGCTGATAATCTTGGGTTTTTTCGAATAATACCACTAATAAGCAAGAAGGAAGCAAGAGCGTAAATAATGCCACTTGCTCCAATGTGAAAAGAAGGCCTACCAATAATCCAAAGCCAGAAACCTGATATAAAATAAAGCCAAACAAAAAGTTGAGTTGCAATATTCCTGTAAATGGCAAATAACAT
>JBLGCF010000021.1:0-13888 GCA_047617145.1 Thalassomonas sp.
TTGACCCTGATGCAAAGGTTAAACATGCAATGAATGAAATTAATGCAGCTAAGCGAATGAAAGAAGCTGCTAAAGAGGAGGCTGCTGCAGCAAAAATTAGAGTAATTGCAGCTGCAGAGGCGGATGCAGAAAGCAAGCGATTAGCAGGAGAGGGAATAGCCTTACAAAGAATTGCAATTGCTAATGGATTAAAGGAATCAGTTGCTGAGGTGAAGTTGGCTATGGAGGACCATGTTACCAGCCAAGATGTAATGAATATGCTTTTTATGACGCAACATTATGAAACAGTTGCAAAGCTATCTGAAAATAATACGAGCACTATTTTTATGCCTTACTCACCTGATAATGTAGGGGACTTGCAAATGCAAATTCAAAGTAGTTTGTTGGCAGTTGATGCAATGAAAAAGAAGAAATAGGAATCGTTAAACCTCTTTATGCCTAAAGCAGTCTGTGGTGTGGTCGTTTACCATACCCATGGCTTGCATGTGTGCGTAAACAATAGTTGAGCCCACAAACTTAAATCCTCTACTTTTTAGGTCCTTACTTATTTTATCGGATAAAGGCGTGTTAGCAGGCATTTCACTCATACTCGTAAAGTTATTCTGTACGGGTTTCCTATCTACAAAGTCCCAAAGGTATTTGCTAAAAGCACCAAACTCTTTTTGCACTTCCATAAAAGCAATGGCATTGGTTTTGGCGGCTTTTATTTTTAAGGTATTCCTAATAATTCCAGCATCTAGTTTTAATTCAGCTAGTTTTTCATCCGTGTAATTAGCAATTTTTTGAAAATCAAAATTATCAAAAGCCACTCGAAAGTTTTCTCTTCTTCTAAGTATAGTAATCCAACTTAGTCCTGCCTGAAAAGTTTCAAGTAATAGAAATTCAAATATTTTTGAATCTTCATAAACTTGTACACCCCATTCTTTGTCATGGTACTCCAGATAGAGCGCATCATCCTTAGGCCAATTGCATCTTTTTTTAGTAGTATCCATTTTCTTTTAATCGGCATCTTAGGTTATTTCTAATGTTTATCCAATATAAATTATAATCTGCTATATGGTAGTTTTTCATTTTGTAAAAACGAGCAAAGGGAATTTTTATGGGTTTTATCCAAACCACTCCATTATTCGTATATGCTTCTATTGAATTTGGATAATGTATTTTATGATTCTGAAAAAGAATACCTAGATGTTCTTCCTTTTTTGAAAGTAAATTATCAGTTTGCCAACTAATAGGATTTACACATGGAATACTGTCAGAAACTTCCCAGTCTTTTGGGAAATACCCTTCTGCTAATGTTCGCCAAGAAAGAAAGCAATCCAATTGATTAGGCGAGCTGCAAGGGACTAAGTCTTTATGGAACTGTTTGATTGGCATTCCTGGTAGGTAACTAATAAGTAGTCTATTTCTCATACTGTCATTTTCAAGAATTATTTCTTTCAATAATCTTTCAGTATGATTAGTGCCTTGGCTGTGACCGGCAATGATAAATTTATTTCCGTTATTGTTGTTGTTCCAATAATACATAAATGCACTTTCTACATCCGAATAAGCCACTTCAAATGCTTGTAATCCATTTTCCAAATCGTAATACGATTGAATGTGCATTTGTCGGTAATGTGGAGCGTAAATATTTGCAATTCCTAAAAAAACAGAGGCCTGATTTTTAATAGCAGAATTGCCAATTTCATTATTTAACTTTTTATTATGAATGTTAGCATTCCAACTATTTCCTTTAAAATAAAGTGTTGGATGCACAAAAAATACATCTATTACTGGTTCAGCTTTGTATGTGGAATCTATATAATTTTTTGGAAGACTTGCGTAATGATTTTCTTTTTCAGGATGCTCTACCCAATATTTCAGATCAGCATAGTTTGGTGTATCTCCTGATAAATTTATATCAAAATTATGCTCTGGAGTATCCTGCTTTTCAGGAATAAGTTTGTAAGTTTTACAAGAACTAATATTTATGAGTAAGATAAAATAAAATAGATATTTAATTAAGTACTTTAGATTTTTCATCTTTTTACCTACCGTGACATTTTTTGAATTTCTTACCGCTCCCACAAGGGCAAGGTGCATTACGCTCTACTTTTTCCTCTGCTCTTACAGGTTGTATTTTTTGTTTTGGTTTTCCTGCTTGTTGTGGAGCGTTTCCACTGTTTTCTGGTCGGCTAGTCTGGTGGTTTTCGGCCCTATGCTTGTCTTCCTGTACATTGGATTGTGTAGGTAATCCTGCTTTTATTAAGAAAGAAATAATATCCTTATTCACCTTACCAATTAATGCCTTAAACAAATTAAACGATTCAAATTTATAGATTAAAAGTGGGTCTTTTTGCTCATAACTTGCCGTTTGTACTGCTTGTTTTAAGTCATCCATTTCGCGTAAATGCTCTTTCCAAATATCGTCAATAATGGCAAGCGTTACACTTTTTTCAATTGCTTCTGCAATGTTTTTCCCTTCCGATTCGTGTGCTTCCTTCAGGTTAGTTACTACTTGCAAGGTCTTTAAGCCATCCGTAAACGGAATAACAATATTCTCATAAGTTGCTCCTTGGTTTTCAAAAACATCCTTTATAACTGGGTAGGCTTGCTGAGCAATTCCTTCTGATTTTAGCTGATAACTAGCATAACATTTTTGATAAACTTTCTCCGTTATCTCTTCCACTGAAGTATCTTTAAATTCAGTTTCAGAAATAGGACTTTCAATAGCCAATAGACGAATAAGGTCAATTTTAAAAGCCTCATAATCCTTTGCAGCATGCAAGTCCTCCACTATGCTTTCGCAATTGTCGAATATCATGTTCGATACATCCAATGACAGTCGGTCGCCATGCAAAGCATGTCTTCTTTTTTTGTAAATTACCTCTCTCTGTTGGTTCATTACATCATCATATTCCAACAATCTTTTCCTAACCCCAAAATTATTTTCCTCTACTTTCTTTTGCGCACGTTCAATGGACTTACTTACCATGGAATGTTGGATAACTTCTCCTTCTTCCAATCCCATTCTGTCCATTAGTTTGGCAATTCTTTCCGAACCAAACAGTCGCATTAATTTATCCTCAAGCGAAACATAAAACTGAGAAGAACCCGGATCACCTTGCCTTCCTGCACGACCTCTTAACTGCCTATCCACCCTACGAGAATCATGCCTTTCAGTACCAATAATTGCTAACCCTCCAGCTACTTTTACTTCTTCCGAAAGTTTAATATCGGTACCCCTACCTGCCATATTGGTTGCAATAGTAACGGCACCTGATTTCCCTGCTTCTGCTACAATATCCGCTTCTCTTTGGTGCATTTTTGCATTCAGTACATTGTGCTTAATTCCTCTTTTTCTAAGAATTGTGCCTAGTAATTCTGAAATCTCCACTGAGGTAGTACCCACTAATACTGGTCTTCCTTGTTCAGTAAGTTTAATAATATCTTCAATTGCTGCATTGTATTTTTCACGATTGGTTTTAAACACCATATCGTCCTTATCATCTCTTGTTATTGGGCGATTAGTGGGTATAGCAACTACATCTAATTTGTATATTTCCCAGAATTCTCCAGCTTCCGTTTCGGCTGTACCTGTCATCCCAGAAATCTTGTTGTACATTCTGAAATAGTTCTGTAAAGTTACGGTTGCATAAGTTTGTGTAGCCGCTTCAATCTTTACATTTTCTTTGGCCTCAATCGCTTGGTGCAATCCATCAGAATACCTTCTCCCATCCATGATACGACCTGTTTGCTCATCAACAATTTTTACTTTGTTGTCCATTACCACATACTCAGTATCTTTTTCAAAAAGAGTATAGGCTTTTAGCAATTGATTTATCGTGTGGATTCTTTCGCTTTTAATTCCAAAATCTCTTAAAAGGATTTCTTTTTTAGCTGCTTTTTCTTTTTCGCCCTCAGTTGATTTTTCAAGAACTGCTATTTCAGCTCCAACATCAGGTAAGATAAAGAAGTCCTTAGTTTCAGTAGAACTAGTCATTAGCTCTAAGCCTTTTTCAGTAAGCTCAATAGAATTTGATTTCTCATCAATTACAAAATAAAGTTCCTCATCTACTAAATGCATTTCCTTATTCTGGTCTTGCATGTAATAGTTTTCCGTTTTTTGCAACTGAATCTTTACTCCATCCTCACTTAAGTATTTAATTAAGGCCCTGTTCCTTGGTAACCCTCTAAACGCTCTTAGCAGGTTAAATCCTCCGTCCTTATCATTCCCTTCAGTAATTTGTTTTTTAGCATCAGAAAGCACAGTATTTACAAATTTCCTTTGCTCTGCTACTAACTGATCAACTTTGTGCTTAAACTCATTGTATTCGTGCTTATCGCCTTGCGGTGTCGGTCCTGAAATGATTAATGGCGTACGAGCATCATCAATCAATACCGAATCCACCTCATCCACAATAGAGTAATGCAATTTTCTTTGCACCAAATCGCCTGGCCTTTTTGCCATATTATCCCTTAGGTAATCAAAGCCAAATTCATTGTTAGTTCCGTAAGTAATGTCCGCTAAATAAGCTTTTCTTCTCTCATCAGAATTTGGTTGATGATTGTCAATGCAATCAATACTTAATCCGTGAAATTGAAATAAAGGTCCCATCCACTGTGCATCCCTTTTTGCTAGGTAATTATTTACAGTAACCAAATGCACTCCTAATCCTGTTAATGCATTCAGGTAAATAGGTAGGGTAGCCGATAAGGTTTTCCCTTCCCCAGTTTGCATTTCAGCAATTTTCCCTTGGTGTAAAACTACTCCACCAATCAACTGCACATCATAATGGATCATGTCCCAAACAATTTCTGTTCCGGCAGCATCCCATGAAGTTTTGTATGAAGCATTTTCAGCCACTATGCTCACAAAATCTTTTGCAGCAGCAAGTTCTTTGTCGTTTTCAGTTGCGGTAACCGTTACAGTATCGTTTTCAGCAAATCGTTTTGCTGTTTCTTTTACAACAGCAAAGGCTTGTGGTAATATAAGATTTAATACCTCTTCAGTTTTAGTAATCACTAATTCCTCAAGAGCATCAATTTCTTTGTAAAGAATTTCTTTTTTTTCTGTTGGAGTTTCTGAAAGGCGAGCTTCTTTTTTTAAAGTCTCAATTTCTTTTTTGTCACTAGCAATAAAATCAGCTATTTGACTTTTTAATTCGCCAGTTTTTGCTCTTAATTCATCATTAGTTAAGGTGCTTAGCTTCCTGAATTCTGAATTAATTTGCGTAATTATAGGAGTAATCTCTTTTACATCCTTATCATATTTGTTGCCAAATAATTTACCGATAATATTTAATAATCCTGCCATGTATTCTAATTGTATAAGGGGAACAAATATACTTTTATTACAAGAGTATACAAAATAAAAAAAGGCTGAAATTCAGCCTTTTTATTTAATACTCATCTTCATTGAAGAAGAAGTCATCTTTTGTAGGGTAATCGGGCCAAATATCTTCAATAGTATCCCATTGCATTCCTGCTTCTTCCTCTACTAATTCTTGCAAGTTTTCTACTACTTCCATTGGCGCTCCTGATCGGATTGCGAAATCAATCAACTCATCCTTTGTTGCCGGCCATGGTGCATCTTCTAGTTTTGATGCTAATTCTAAAGTCCAATACATTTTAAATCTGTTTTATTGTTTTGCAAAAATATATTTTTTATTGAACTGGAGGTGAATTTGTTAATCTTTTTGCCATTCAATTTCTGGTGCGTTATTTTCATTAAGTATTGCGCGTGCCAAAACAAATAAATAATCCGACAACCTATTAAGGTATTGTATGTGTAAGTTATTAATTTCTTGCTCTTGACCAAGGGCAACTAAATTACGCTCAGCACGCCTGCAAACCGTACGTGCAATATGGCATATTGAAGCGGTAGGATGCCCAGAAGGCAAAATAAAATTCTTTAGCATAGGCAATGATTCTTCCATTTTGTCAATTGCCTTTTCCATCATTTCAATATTTTCAGTTGTAACATTGGGCAATTTTATTTTATCCTTTTTTCCGTCAAAGGAAATGATAGAGCCTAAATTAAACAGTTGATTTTGAATTTTCAATAAAACTTCCTTGTGGAAAGCACTGATTTCTTGATCGTAAATATTGCCAATAAAAGCATTTAACTCGTCAATTGTACCATAGCATTCTAGCTTAATGTGGTTTTTATTGACCATGCTTCCTCCCAATAATTGTGTTTTTCCTTTGTCTCCTTTTTTTGTATAAACTTTCATAATATTTTAAAAACGAATCGTAAAATCTTCTTTACTTAATTCTGATTTAACAAATACAATCCCTACAAAAAACAAATCAATCGTTAATGTAGTTTTTGGGTGTGCTTTTATGTAGTTCCATGCGTTTTCCATTCCTTCCGACCAGTGGATGTCATCAAAAATAAAAATAGTGTTGTTGTTTGCGTATTTTAAGCATTCTTCAAAATAAGCTATGGTTGGCTTTTCCTGATGATTCCCATCAATAAAAGCTAAATCAACAGTTTCAATTTTTTTTAGTTTTTCTGAAAGCGTCAAATTGAAATCTCCTAAAGTAATGGAGGTATTTGTTATATTTTGTTTGTCAAAATTTTCTTGAGCTATTTTGGCAGTTTCGGGGCAACCTTCAAATGTAAATATTTGTGCATTGGCATTGGATTTTGCTAAATAAGAAGTGCTTATCCCTAAGGATGTTCCGAGTTCAAGAATATTTTTGGGTTTGTAAAACTGAATAATTCTGTACAGTAGTTTCCCGAATTTTGCATTCTTGGCAGAATTCTTAGCAACATCTTTTACCTTTCTAGTTTTGGAATTATTGATAGTACTTCCTGCTCCAAAATCAGTGATTTGTATTTCTCTTTCGGATTGACAGAGTTCCTTTCTGAGCGCTTCAATACTTTTACAAGTTTCGTCATTCGTTCTTTTATCAATTACTTGCGTGATTAGTTCGTAAAGAAAGGGCGCTTGTGCGGAATGTTTGCTTTTGGCAGTAAAAAAATACTTGATGTATCTAAAAATGAGTTGCAATGCTTTCATGGGTTCAAAAGTACATTTTATTGTGCACAATTCACACAAAATTTACTGTGCGGACGAATCATTAATCTTCCCAAAGGAATGTATTGTTTGCATTTACTACACATACCAAAATCATCATCTTTAATTTTATTTTGCATAACCTGTAGTTGTTGCATTTTATTTTTTGCTTCCCTAAGAGCTGCTTCAACTACACTTTTATTATTGATAGCATCCATGCGTGAAATCCTCCCAATTGAATTTTCAGGAGCAATGGGCTTGCAAAGTTCAGTATACTCCTCTATCTTTTTTTGAGTATTGTCAATTTCATGCAATAGTTTTTTATGTATCTCCTTTTTTTGTGTTTCATCCATCAAGGCAAATGTATAGTTTTTTAATGTACTTTTGCAATATGATAATTGTTACAGGTGCAGCAGGATTTATTGGTTCATGTTTGGTGAGTAAGTTAAATGCTTTAGGTAAAACTAATTTAGTATTGGTGGATGATTTTTCCAATGCAGAAAAAAATAAAAACTTAGCTGGAAAGCAATTCTTAAGCCAGGTAGAAAGAAATGTTTTTGTGGATTGGCTGAAAGAGAATGCTACTGAAGTTTCAGCTATTTATCATATTGGAGCACGTACGGATACTACAGAATTTGATGTGGCTATTTTTGATAAATTGAACCTAAATTATTCTAAAGACTTATGGAAAATTTGTACCGCAAATAAGATTCCATTTATTTACGCCTCCTCAGCTGCTACTTATGGTATGGGGGAATTTGGTTTTGACGATAGTCATGAGGTGGTAGAAAAATTGATTCCCTTAAATCCTTATGGGGATTCAAAAAATGATTTTGATAAGTGGGCTTTAGCGCAAGAAATTCAACCGCCATTTTGGGCAGGCTTTAAGTTCTTTAATGTTTATGGGCCTAATGAGTTTCATAAAAGTAGAATGGCATCTGTAATTTTTCATGCTGTAAAACAAATTAAGGAAACTGCTGGGATGAAGTTATTTCGTTCGCATAATCCTAAATTCAAGGATGGAGAGCAGTTGCGTGATTTTGTATATGTGAAAGATGTTGTTGAAGTACTTACTTTTATGATGGAAGCAAAAAAGGAAAATGGTATCTATAATTTGGGAAGCGGTAAGGCAAGAACCTTTAATGATTTGGTGAATACTACTTTTAAGGCTTTAGGAAAGACAAGTGCTATTTCATATATTGATACTCCTGAGGATATCCGAGATAAATACCAGTATTTTACACAGGCAAATATGCAAAAGCTAAAAGCAGTTGGCTATACAAAACAGTTTACAACTCTGGAAAGTGGGGTTAAGGATTATGTACAGCATTATCTGATAGATAAAAACTATTATTAAAGCTCTTCTCTTAGTTTTACTAGAAAACCTCTAATGTCTTTTAGGTGATTAACAATTTCGATATTATCAATTGTATCTCCTTTATTTTCTTTTAATTTTTGTTTAGCTCCTTCCAAAGTAAATCCCCTCTCTTTTACTAAGTGGTAGATGATAGTCATGTTGTCCACATCTTTTTTGGTAAACATGCGGTTGCCTTTTTTGTTCTTTTTTGGCTTTAGAATGTCAAATTCTTTTTCCCAAAAACGAATTAAGGATACATTTACAGTAAACATCTCGGCTACTTCACCAATTTTATAGAATAACTTTTCTGTAGGTTTTTCTTTGTAGGGCATTAGTCGAATGATTGATTGTTCTGAGAAGATATTTCTAACATCTTTTCGTATTCCTCAGGGTTAAGGTCGTTATAGTAAAAGTTTACAGGGTTTATTTTCCTTCCATCTTTATGTACTTCATAATGCAGGTGTGGGGCAACTGATGTTCCTGTGCTTCCTACATATCCTATTACTTCTCCTCTTTTTACTTTCTGTCCTCTTCTTACCACATATTTTGTCATATGTGCATATAAAGTTTTGTAGCCATAGCCATGGTCAATAATTACATGATTTCCATATCCCCTTCTACTTTTCCTGACTTTATATATCTTACCGTCTCCAGTAGCATAAATTGGAGTTCCTGTTTTTGCTGAGAAATCCATTCCAGCATGTAGCTTTCTTGTTTTGTAGATAGGATGAATACGATAACCATATCCACTAGCCATACGACTTAAGTTTTTGTTGGATACAGGCTGAATTGCAGGCAAAGCAGCTAGCATATCCGCTTTATTTTTTGCCAATTCAATAATCTCATCATACGATTTGGATTGTATGTACAGCTGTTTTGAAATCTGGTCCACCTTTTCACTTGTATTAATGATGAGCTCAGAATTGCTATACCCCTTCAGGTTTTCGTATCGGTTTATTCCACCATATCCTGCTTTCCTGATGGATTTAGGAATAGGCTCTGCTTCAAAAATTACTCTATAAATATTGTCGTCACGATTTTGAATGTCATCTAGTACTAACTCCACTTGATTGAGTTTGTCTTCTACAATTTCGTATTGAGTAGTTAGAATATCTATCTCTCTATTCAGTCTTTTTTCTTTCGGGCTATCAAAAAACTGAAAGAAGACAATTACCATGATTAAGCCAGTAAAAGCACTTCCAATTAGGAAATAAAATAAGCGTTTTAACTTATTCAATCCACTAAGTTCAATTCGTTTGTAACTTAGTGTTTTAGTATCGTAATAATATTTTACTTTAGCCATGTTAAAATAATTGTGGCAAATTTACTGATTTAACATTAGATAAGATGTTAAATGCTACTGATTTCTAACAACTTATTGTGAATTGTAAGAATAAAGATTAAAAATGAAAGCCAACACACTCAGAAAGGTATACTTAGATTTTTTCAAATCGAAAGAACATAAAATTGTTTCATCAGCACCAATCGTAGTGGAAAATGATCCTACTTTGATGTTTACAAATGCAGGAATGAATCAATTTAAAGATATATTCTTAGGAGATTCTGATCCAAAACATTTGCGTATTGCCAATTCACAAAAATGCTTACGTGTATCCGGTAAACATAACGATTTGGAAGAGGTAGGGCATGATACTTACCATCATACTATGTTTGAAATGTTGGGTTCTTGGAGTTTTGGCGATTATTTTAAAGAAGATGCAATCAATTGGGCTTGGGAATTTTTGACTGAAGTATGTAAACTGGATAAGGACAGGATATATGTTACCGTTTTTGAGGGTGCTCAAGAGGATAAATTGGAGAAAGATAATGAAGCCTTTACAATGTGGTCAAAACATTTGCCTGAAGCTAAAATCCTAAATGGAAATAAAAAAGATAATTTTTGGGAAATGGGGGAGACAGGTCCTTGTGGTCCGTGTTCTGAAATTCATTTTGATAATAGAACAGATGATGAAAGAGTTAAGGTAAGTGGTGCTGATTTAGTGAATGAAGACCATCCTCAAGTAATTGAGATTTGGAACTTGGTGTTCATGCAATACAATCGTTTTGCTGACGGTAGTCTTAAACCATTGCCAAATGCTCATGTGGACACAGGAATGGGCTTTGAGCGCTTGGCTATGATAATGCAAGGGGTAAAATCGAATTATGATACCGATATTTTTCAGCCAATAATTCAGGTGATTGCTAAAAAAGCAGGATTGAAATATGGGGACAATGAAAAGCAAGATATTGCTATGCGTGTTATTGCCGATCATATTCGAGCAATTTCTTTTTCTATTGCTGATGGTCAGTTGCCTTCCAATGTAAAGGCTGGTTATGTTATCCGTAGGATTTTAAGAAGAGCAGTGCGTTATGCCTATACTTTCTTGAATTTAAAAACATCTTTCATGCATGAATTGGTGGAGGTGTTAGCAAGTCAATTGGGCAATCAATTTAAGGAGCTTGAAGCTCAAAAAGACTTAATTCAAAAAGTAGTGAAGGAAGAGGAGGAATCTTTTCTTAGAACTTTAGAGGATGGCTTAAAGCGTATTGAACAATTAGTAAAAAAATCGACAGATAAAATTTCAGGAAAAGAAGTGTTTGAACTGTATGATACTTATGGTTTCCCTGCTGATTTAACGGCTCTTATTTTAAGCGAGCAAAATTTAAGTTTTTCTCAAGCTGATTTTGATACAGCAATGCAAGAGCAAAAAGATAGATCCAAACAAGCAGGAAAAGTAGAGAAGGGAGATTGGGAAGTTTTGCTGGAAGATGAAAAAGAAGAATTTGTTGGTTATGATAATTTGGAAACAGAAGTTAAAATTACGCGTTACCGAAAAGTAAAAACTAAGGATGGAGAGCAATTTCAGGTAGTTTTCAATTTAACGCCATTCTACCCTGAAGGGGGAGGGCAAGTTGGTGATACTGGTGTTATTGAAAGTGCAAACGAAAGCATTGGAATTATTGATACAAAGAAGGAGAATAAGTTAATTGTTCATTTTACGAATGCATTGCCAAAGGATGTAAGGGCTAACTTTGTTGCAAAAGTAAATGCAGCCGATAGAAAGGCATCAGCTAGGAATCACACGGCAACCCATTTGTTGCACGAAAGTCTAAGAAGTATTTTAGGAGAACATGTGGCTCAAAAAGGTTCATTGGTAAACCCTAACTATTTACGTTTTGATTTCACACATTTCTCTAAAATTGAAAAAACAGATTTACAAAAAATTGAGGCAGATGTAAATGCTAAAATTTTAGCAAATATAATTTTAGATGAGCATAATAATTTACCACTTTCCAAAGCAGAAGGTTTGGGCGCGATTATGTTATTTGGCGAAAAATATGAAGATGTAGTGCGAATGATTCAATTTGGTTCATCCAAAGAATTATGTGGAGGAACGCATGTAAATGCTACTGGAGAAATAGGGCTTTTCAAAATCCTTTCGGAAGGTTCTACTTCATCAGGAATAAGAAGGATAGAAGCAACTACAGGAGTGAACGCTATGTATTACCTGAATAGTAAAGAGAGTTTATTGAATGAAATTGCTAGCTTGGTTAAGAATAAGGATTTGAAAAAGGGGGTGGAGCAGTTAATCACAACTAATAAAACCTTAGAAAAACAAATTGCAATGCTTAAGAAAGCGAATGCAGGGAATGTGAAAGAGGATTTATTGAAAGAAGCAGTTGCCGTAAATGGCGTTCGTTTTATTGCTAAGGAAGTAGAGATGGAAGCTGAGGACATGAAGAATGTATCTTTTGCATTAAGAAAAGAAGAAAACCTAGCGATGGTATTGGCCGCTAAGGTGGGCGAAAAAGCTTTGTTAACTGTTATGCTAACGGATGATGTAGTCGCTAAAGGCTTTAATGCAGGAGCTATGATACGTGATATTGCTAAGGAGATAGAAGGTGGTGGAGGTGGACAAGCTTTCTTTGCTACGGCAGGGGGTGCCAAGCCAAGTGGCATAGTAGCTGCTTTGGAAAAAGCAAAAGAAATAATAGGATAATAAAAAAGCCAGCTATTTAGCTGGCTTTTTTATTGTTTAAGAATTTAATTTTTAGAATCTGTAAGAAACTCCTAAATTAAATGATCCTTCTCTTTTATCATTCGCATCTTTTTCTGTTGGCATTGTATAATTTGGCTCAACATATAAACCACTCCATACGTTAAAAGCAAACCCTACGCCAATACTCATGTTGTCAGAGGCATCTTTAGTTGGCATCTGTAATGAGGCATATGCTCCTTCAACTTGTGCAATATTGTAACGCACAAATAAATCATATCCATCTGAAGAAGTAGTATCTCCAGCAGTGGAAATTTCTTCAATTGCAGCACCTTTAGCTAAACCTACAGTAAATACATCATTTACCATGTAACCAATACCTAAGTTAGCAGTAATTTTATCTGCATTTTCTACCTGGTCGCCATCATAAGTGGTAACAACCATAAATTGTGCAGAAGCTACTAATGTTGATAGCGCAACAACTGCAGTTAATAATACTTTTTTCATTTTTTTATTTTTTAAATGATTAATAATGGCTGCAAGATAGCAAAGCTAAGAGAGGCTAGTGCAAGACAATGTTTACACTTCTTAACAGCATCTTGTTAGTTGCTAGGTATAAGCATAAAAAAAAGGGCTGCAAAAAGCAGCCCTTTAAATTTTATTTTACTGTGTAAGTAATTACGGTCTTATGTTTAAAGTAATCCACATGTAATTATCTTCGTTTTCACCTTGAGTATCAGTTGCCATGCTTAAAGATAAGTTAGCGTTATCACTCATAGTGTATCCTACAGAAATATCCATAACATCTCTATCTTCTATTGCAGTTACACCATCACCTTCATTAGTAATCATGTTCATAGTTGCTCCTAAAGTGAAGTCTCCCATTGCATAAGCACCTCCTATTGCCATGTTTACGTCATTATCACCTAAGTAACCTAAGCTACCACTTGAAGCGTAACCACCCATGCTAGCACTTCCTACATCAAATCCATTTTCACCGTAAGTTGTTTGACTTCCAGAAATTGACATAGTTTCATTAACGTTGTAAGTTGCACCTATCATAGTCATGTCCATATCTTTATCACTACCATCAAGAGCATCAGCTGTGTTGTAAGAAACATTTAAGTTTAAATCACCACCCATCATAGCGTAAGATAAATCAAGACCCATTGCAGTTATTGCATCAGCAGCACCCTCAGTGCTAGAAGTATAAAGTAAATTTGCACTCCAGTCACCTTCAGCTTTAGCAGCATTTAACCACATTTGTGATTTACCATCTATATCAGAAATAGAATCTGTTGAAGAAGCGTAACCTAAAGTTACATCAGCCATATCAAGGTTAAGTCCAAAAGTGAACCCATCCCAAGATGTTCTGTTAGCACCCCATTGGTTAGAAGACATAATAGCTCCTGATCCATAGTCTAATGCTTGACGACCTGCAGTTACACTAGCGTAACCCATTAAGTCAGTAGAAGCGTAAGCTTCATAAACTTTAGCAGATAATACTCCAGATGTCCCATCTGTAA
>JBLGCF010000022.1:0-13140 GCA_047617145.1 Thalassomonas sp.
AACCTCTTGGTTAGATGGTCCTCCAATTTTATATTTATTTTATATGATTCTATTTTGGGTTTTGGGTAAGTTCGACAATGAAGAAAAGAATAAAAAGGTAAAACATAAAGAGGTAAAAGAGAAAGAAAGTTTGAGAAGGTGTCCAAATTGTAATAAAGAAGTAAGTAAAACTAGAGAAAAATGTCTATGGTGTAATCATACACTATGAAAATTCATGATATACAATAGTTATTCCACGGTCACGGTCTAATTCCCACAACTAAAAAATAGAATGTACATATCTAAAAGAACATCTACAACAAGTTCTTTGAAAACCAGATACAATATATTAAGATGGATTATGAGTTCAGTAAACGAACTTATTAAGAGTTGAATAGGTATCAGGAAAGTCTTCCCTTCATAACTACTCTACCGTAACCGATTTCGCAAAATTTCTTGGCTGATTTATAGTAAACAAAATCCCATCACTTCATCATAAAAGCGTTCAGGTTTTTCGGCATGCAGCCAGTGTCCTGCCTCATCAATAGTTGCAATACTAAAATCAAAAAAATGTTTATTTATAATTAGTTCGTCTTGTGTTGTTATATAGCTTGAGTTTCCTCCTCTTATAAAATGAGTTGGAATTTTACAAATGCCGTTTATAAAATCTGCCTCTTGTATGTTATTTACTTTCTCCAAAAGGACTTCAATATTAAATCGCCAAGCAAATTCCTTGTTTTCGTTTCTGTACAGGTTTTTCAATAAAAATAAGCGCATGCCTTTATCCTCAAAAGAAGAAGAAAGCAAACTATCAATTTCTTCTCTTTTATCAAAATCCTTTAAAGGGAGTTTGTATAAGGTTGCCAAAAGGTTTCTATAAAAATCACTATTATATTCTCTTGGAGATATATCTGCAACTATCAATTTTTCTATTTTATCAGGATGAGTAAAAGCAAATTTCATGGCTACTTTTCCACCTAAGGAATGTCCTAATAGTATTGGTTTTTGAATGTTATGACCCTCCATGTATTCCAAAACATCCTCACACATTACATCATAATCAAAATCTTCAGCATGTGGGGATCTGCCATGATTTCTCAAGTCAATTAAATGTACTTTGCAATATTTAGAAAATTTATTTCCCAAAGTATTCCAATTATCACTCATTCCAAAAAGCCCATGAATCACAATTAAATCCTGACCTTTATCTCCATGTATTTTAGAAAAAAGCTTCATCTATAAAAGTCGTTTATACATTTGAATTGCATTTTCCAATCCTAAATAAAGGGCGTCTGAAATAAGCGCATGCCCAATAGAAACTTCTGCCAAATTTGGAATTTCTTTAGCAAAATATTCCAAATTTTCTAAACTTAAATCATGCCCAGCATTTACCCCTAAACCAAGTTCACTAGCTTTATTGGCAGCTAAAATATAAGGAGAAATTGCTTTTTCTTTATCATCAATATATTTAGTTGCATAGTCTTCAGTATACAATTCAATCCTATCTGTCCCACATAATTTTGCTCCTTCTATCATCTCTATTTTCGGGTCAACAAAAATGGAAGTTCTAATTCCATACTCCTTAAACTCAGCAATAATCTCTTTCAAATAATCCTGGAACTTTATTGTATCCCAAGCTGCACAAGAAGTAATAACATCAGGTCCATCAGGAACCAAAGTAACCTGTTCAGGTAAAACATCAACTACCATTTTTATGAAATCAGGACTTGGGTACCCCTCAATATTAAACTCTGTAGTAATTATTGGCTTAATAGCATAAACATCCTTTTTTGTAATGTGCCTTTCATCAGGCCTTGGATGAATTGTAATTCCATCAGCCCCAAATTTTTGACAATTTATTACCGCTTCAACCACAGATGGAGTATTTCCTCCTCTAGCATTTCTGATAGTGGCAATCTTATTTATATTTACACTGAGCTTTGTCATATTATAAAGCAAAAGTAAAAAATAGTATCTTTGCACTATGCAAGCAAGCAACTTAATTTCATCTTCCTTAATTACTCTACATCCTGATGATGATGGGTTACGAGCAATTTCACTGATGGAAGAGCTAAGAGTAAATCATCTTCCAGTGGTAAGAAACGGCTTTTATTTAGGCATATTATCAGAGAAAGAAATCCTAAACTGGGACAATGAAGAAGAATTTATTGAAGAACATCTTGAGGAAATTACAGCTCCAAGTGTTATTGGCACTCAACACCTTTTTGATATTATTGAAGAACTAGAAAAATTTAGCCTTACAGTAATCCCTGTTTTAGATGAAGAAAAACATTATTTGGGTTCAATTACGAATAGAAAGTTACTATATACTATTGCAAAAAGTACATCTATACAAAGTAATGGTGGGGTTATTGTTTTAAGGATGAATCAAAATGATTATCAAATGAGTGAGATTGCTAGGATTGTAGAAGATAATAATACTAAAATATTAAGTTCATACATTACTTCAATTCCTGATGCACTGCAAATTGAACTTACATTAAAGCTAAATACTATGGATATTAACTCTATAGTAAAAGATTTAGAGCGTTTTGATTACAATGTATCTGCATCATTCAATACGGAGGAAACTAATGATGATTTTACTGACAGATACGAATCATTAATGCGATTTTTAAATCCTTAAAATGAAGAAATTTTCATTAATCTTTTTTCTTTTTTTTAGCTCAACTTTCGTTTTTTCTCAAAGTGAAACTACCATTTTAAATATTGAGATTTTAGGAAACAATAAAACTAAAAAAGAAATTATTCTAAGAGAAGTTACTTTTCAAAAGAACAAGAATTATAATCAAGATATTCTCAAGAAAAAAATAAAAGAAAGTACTGAAAATTTAAATAATTTAAAATTATTCAATTTTGTAGAGATAACTCAAAATGAGGGAAATATCTATATTGAAGTAACTGAAAAATGGTATTTCTGGCCCTATCCTGTTTTTGAAATATCAGAAAGAAATTTTAACACTTGGTGGGATGAATTTAAAGCAAATGATTATTCTAATTTTTCAAGATTAAATTATGGAATTTTCTTAAATTGGGAAAATTTTAGAGGCAGAAACGAACTTTTGCAATTCAAAATAAGAAGGGGATTTAAAGAACATTATTTACTTTCTTATCAAATTCCTTATTTTAATAAGCAAAAAACAATCGGGCTAAATACAAACCTACAACTCTTTAGAAGAAAGAAAACTCATTATCAAACAATAGATAATCAGCTGTTATATTTTGAAGATGAAAACAAGTATACAGCTAATGATTATGAAGCGAATATTGAGCTTTTATACAGAAAAAATATTCATTATAAACATGCTTTAAAACTTCATTATTTTTCTTATTCCGTTAATGATAGTGTATCTTTTAAAAATCCTAATTACTTAGGTAATAACTCAAATTCTGGCAACTTTTATAAAAGCACTTATTCCTTTACTGATGAACACAGAGATTATATAGTTTATCCTTTGCATGGGCATCAGTTTAGTGCTGAAGCAACAAAATATTTTGAAGGCACAAGCCCAATTAATCATTTTGAGTTAAAAGCAAGAGCTGAAAAATATATTGAGCCCGTTAATCGTTTGTTTTTAGGCAGTAGTTTTGCTGTTAAATTAGCTTCTTATGGCTATCAACCTTACTCACAAGAAGAAGGGTTTGGCTATAATGATTATGTAAGGGGTTATGAATATTATGTAGTTGACGGACAACAATTTTGGCTCAGCAAAACAGCATTAAAATTTGCAATAGTTGAAAAAACAGAATTTGAAATTCCTTATGTAAAAATGAAACAATTCAACAAATCTCATTATTCTATTTACCTTGGTGTTTTCTCTGATATGGGCTACATTAGGGATAATCAAAATAAAGCTAGTAACCCTATGCAAAGTAAATTACTGTGGGGAAAAGGTATATCCCTAGATTATGTAACCTATTATGATAAATTATTAAGAATTGAATATTCTGTTAATCATTTAGGAGAAAAAGGCGTATTTTTACACTTTTCTAATCCATTTGGGTCAAAAAAATAAATTATGACAATCGCAATTTTTGGAAGTCCATATCCTGAACATTTTAGCAAATATATTCAGCACCTAATTAAAAAATTAGAAACTGAACACATCAACCTTATTATTGAGGAAGAATTTAGTGTTTTCCTTAAAAATAATATTCGTTTCAACAAAGAATTTAGCACCTTTAACAGTAACGAAACCCTTAAAAATAAAGCTGATTTTTTATTCAGTATTGGTGGTGACGGAACCCTGCTAAAAGCAGTAACCTATGTGCGCGAATCAGAAATTCCTATTATGGGAATAAATACAGGGAGGCTTGGCTTTATATCTAGCGTTTCTGCCGACCAGATTGATGATGCTATTACTGACATCCTAAAAGGAAACTACAAAATAAATGAGCGTACATTACTGGAGTTAAGTACAAATAAGAATTTATTTAAAGACAAAAATTTTGCACTTAATGAAGTGGCCGTTTCCAAGAAAGATACTTCATCCATGATTCGTATTGACGCCTATGTTGATGATGAGTTTTTAAACACTTACTGGGCTGACGGATTAGTGGTTTCCACTCCTACAGGTTCAACAGGATATTCCTTAAGTTGTGGGGGACCAATTATTATGCCAGGGACAAATAATATTATTATCACGCCTAATGCACCACACAATTTGAATGTTCGCCCTATTGTTATTGACGACAATAGTGTTATAAAACTAAAAGTTGAAGATAGGGATCAACTTGCGTTAGTATCTCTTGACTCTAGGTCAAGGGCTTTTGATTCGGAAACAGAATTAATAATCAAAAAGGCCAGTTTTAAAACGAAACTTGTACAGCCTCAAAACAACTCCTTTACCAAAACTATCAGGCATAAGCTAATGTGGGGGTTAGATAAAAGAAGCTAAGAACACTATCTTAAACCTTTAGAATAAGTATATTTGCAAATTATTGATAAACTCATGATTATAAAAAGATTGACCCAGAAAATAACATTATTACTTATTATTGCTTCTGCATTTAGTTTTAGTGCTACAGCACAACAATTTAAGCCAAATACTGAGATTGGTCTTTTATTAGGAACATCCTATTATCTTGGGGATTTAAACACTACACACTTTAACCAGCCTTTACCTGCCGCAGGTTTAATAATAAGAAAAAATATTGACAGAAGATTTGCTTACAAAGCAGAGATTATGTATTTGAATTTAAGATCTGATGAAAGAGATTCTGATGATACAATTGCTGTAAATAGAGGCTTACATTTCAAATCACCAGTTTACGAACTATCCGGACAAATTGAATTTAACTTTTTACCTTTTCAACCAGAAAACCCACTTTATACTTGGACCCCTTTTGTTTATACAGGAATTTCAATATTTCACTATAGCCCAAAGGCTGAGAACAAAGATGGGGAGTGGATAGATTTACAACCTTTAGGCACTGAAGGGCAGGGAACAACTACTTTATTTGGTAACGAAACAGAAACGCGAGATAACTATTCTTTAATTCAATATTCAATTGCTATGGGAGGAGGATTTAAAATTGCAGTAAATCCTTCATTCAATATTATATTAGAATATGGGGCTAGAAAAACATTTACTGATTACTTGGATGATGTAAGTACAACTTACCCAGGCGGTAACTTACTGGACATGACTAATGAAGCCATTTACATGTCTGACCCACTTGGCACTCATTCTAAAAATATGGAAAGAGGAAATCCTGACAAGGAAGATTGGTATGCATTTGCTGGGATAACACTTTCATTTAGGTTAAGTAATAACACTAAAGGTTGCGATTACTAAAAATCTAGTTTGAAGAATTCAATGGAAGGAATAGATAAAAATAATTTACCTAAACATATTGCAATTACCATGGACGGTAATGGTAGGTGGGCAAAAAGCAAAGGAAAACTAAGAATTTTTGGTCATAACAATGGTGTAAAAGCAGTACGCGATACTGTGGAAGGTGCTGCTGAAATAGGAATTGAATACCTTACTCTTTATGCTTTTTCTACTGAAAACTGGGACAGGCCTGAAAAAGAAGTAAATGCTTTAATGACACTTTTAGTTTCAGCAATTAATAAAGAAACTAAGACCTTAATGGATAACAATATCCGATTAAGTGCCATTGGCGATATTAAAAAACTACCATCAAAAGCACAAAAAGAATTACAGGAAGCTGTTGCAAAAACAAAAGATAATACTAGAATGAATTTAGTGTTAGCCTTAAGCTACAGCAGCAGGTGGGAAATATTAAATGCAGTGCAGAACATCATTAAAGATGGAGTTAAAGCTGAGGAGATAAATGAAACTACTTTTCAGCAATATCTTACTACAAAAAACGTTCCTGACCCTGAATTACTCATAAGGACAAGTGGGGAGCATAGAATAAGTAATTTCCTGTTATGGCAAATTGCATATTCCGAACTGTACTTTACCGAAACCCTTTGGCCTGATTTTAGAAGGGGTGATTTATATAACGCAATATTAGACTATCAAAGTAGAGAAAGACGATTTGGAAAAACAACTGAACAATTACAAAAATAAGATTTTGAAGAAAATTACACTCATTATAATTAGTTTACTCAGCCTAACATTAGGAGCTCAAACTCCTGAAAAATTAGACTATTCCAACCCTAAAACCTATGAAATAGGAGGGATTATGGTAATAGGTGCCGACAACTTAAACAACAGTACTTTAATTTCAATTTCTGAGCTAACTGTAGGAGCTAAAATTAAAATTCCTGGTGATAATTTTAGTATTGCAATTACTAAACTTTGGGAAGAAGGATTATTTTCGGATGTGAATATTACAATTGACAAAATAGTTGAAAATATAGTTTTCCTAAATATTAATCTGGTAGAGAACAGCCGTTTATCTAAATTTAAATTTAAAGGAAAAATAAGTAAATCGGATATTACTACTTTAAAAGAGGATTTAAAATTAATGAGAGGGAAAATATTAACACAAAATATCATCAACAATAGTATTAACCTCATCAAAACCTATTACATAAATAAAGGATTTTTAAATATTAATGTAGGCTACTTAACTACAATTGATTCTGCTACAGTAAATTCTAAAAACTTGATTTTTAACATCAATAAAGGAAAGAAAGTTAAGATTAAGGAAATAAAAATTACCGGGAGAAATAAAATTATTAACACAAACAAAACATTCTTAAACCGAAAGGATACCGTTTATGCTTTAAGCGACAGAAAGGTAAAGAAAAGCATGAAAGAAACAAAAGCCAAAAATTGGTGGCGTATCTTTAAAGTTTCAAAATTTATTGACAATAATTACATTGAAGATAAAGAAAAGTTGATTGCAAAATACAATGAAGTAGGATATAGAGATGCCCGTATTACAAGCGACACAACCTACCTAAATAAAGACAATACTTTATCCATTGAAATAAATATTGAAGAAGGAGAGCCGTATAAGTTTGGTGAAATTAATTTTGTTGGGAATACAGTCTATTCTTCTGAGAAACTAAGCAGGCAATTAGGAATTAAAGAAGGAGATATATTTGATCAATCTATTTTGGACGCTCGTTTATTTGGAAGCCCTGACGGAAACGATATCAGCTCGCTTTACCTTGATGATGGTTATTTATTTTTTAATGCTACACCTGTAGAAATTGCTGCCAATAACAAAAGTATTGACCTTGAAATAAGAGTTTATGAAGGAAAGCAAGCCCGAGTAAATAAAGTAATGATTAAAGGAAATACAAAAACAAATGATCATGTAATCATGCGTGAAATCCGTACTCGACCAGGAGACTTGTTTAAGCGTTCGGACATTATGCGTTCACAAAGGGAGCTATCACAAATGGCTTTCTTTGATCCTGAAGCATTTGATATAAAAGTAGAGCCTGATCCTGCAAGAAATGAAGTAGATATTACTTATGTATTGGCCGAAAAATCAGCTTCTCAAATACAATTACAAGGAGGTTGGGGAGCAAACAGAATAGTAGGTTCCTTAAATTTGGTATTTGATAATTTCTCAACACAAAACATCTTTAAGGGGAAAAGCTGGAAACCTCTACCTTCAGGAGACGGGCAGAGGCTATCCTTGACAGCATCATCCAATGGAGCATACTATCAAAACTATAACATCTCATTTACTGAGCCTTGGTTGGGCGGGAAAAAACCAAATGCCTTAACCGTTTCGTTTTACAAATCAGTATCTTCAAACGGACAAACAGGAGATACTAGAGAGGCAATTGAAATATTAGGACTTACAGTTGGGATTGGAAAAAGATTAAAATATCCTGATGATTATTTCACCATTTATAACGGAATAAACTTCCAACAATATACACTTATAAATTCACAATCATTTTTCAGTTTTAAAAATGGGAATTCTAATAATGTAAATTACAACATCCGATTAGGAAGGAATTCTGTTGACCAATTGATTTTTCCAAGAAGAGGGTCAAACTTCTCATTAAGCTTAAAAATAACACCCCCTTATTCTATGTTTGATGGAGTGGATGATTACAGTACAGTAAGCGACCAAGAAAAATACAAATTTATTGAATATTACAAATGGAAATATAAATCATCATGGTACTCTGCATTTACTGATAAGCTAGTATTGGCTACTAAAGTAGAAATGGGATTATTGGGTGCTTATAACAACAGCTTAGGGGTTGCTCCATTCGAAAGATTTTATGTGGGAGGAGATGGCTTAAGTGGAATGGGAATGGTTTTTGATGGTAGAGAGTTAATTTCATTAAGGGGATATAGCAACAACTCTATTTCACCACAAACAGGAGCTACTATTTACAATAAATATACTTCCGAACTTAGGTATGCACTTAGCTTAAACCCAAGCTCAACTATGTATGCTTTAGGGTTTTTTGAAGCAGGAAATGCTTGGGATAATTTTGACAACTTTAATCCTTTTGCCGTTAAGCGTTCAGCAGGATTTGGAGTAAGAATTATGTTGCCAATGATAGGGATGATGGGGCTTGACTATGGCTGGGGACTTGATGATATCCCTGGAAGATCAGATGCAAATGGTGGGCAGTTCCATTTCTCAATAGGTCAACAATTTTAATTAGATTTGTACATTAAATTTTAAATTATGAAAAAGATACTTTTATTATTAGCCATTAGTTTTTTAACCCTAACTACACAAGCACAGAAATTTGCGTATGTGGACACTGACTATATCTTGAATAAAATTCCTGATTTCAGACAGGCACAAGATAAACTAGATGCCCTTTCTTCTGACTGGCAAAAAGAAATAGAAAACAAATATGCTGATGTTGAACAAATGTATCGTGCATACCAACAAGAACAAGTTTTACTTACGGATGACATGAAAGCAAAAAGAGAAGATGCTATCATTAAAAAAGAAAATGATGCTAAAAATTTACAACAAAAATACTTTGGTCCTACAGGCGATTTATACCTGAAAAGACAGGAATTAATAAAACCTATTCAGGATAAAATATATGATGCAATACAGCAGCTAGCTGCTAACAGTAAGTATGCAGTTATATTTGACAGTTCAAGCGATTTGATTATGCTTTACAAAAATAATAACTTGGACAAAAGCGACAAGGTACTTGACTTAATGGGCTACTAACAACAAACACAAACAACTAAACAAAAATGAAAAACAACACAATGAAAAAAATTACCTTTTTAGCACTTTTAAGTGTACTTACTCTAAGTTCAATAGCTCAAAATAAATTTGGATATATTGACTCTCAAGAGCTTTTAACATTAATGCCTGAGCGTGTAGCAGCTGCAACTGAAGTAGAAAATTTTGCAAAAAGCTTAGAAGCTCAATTGGGTTCTATGACAGCTGAATATCAACAAGGAGTACAAGAATACCAAGCGAATGAAGCAACTTATACTGATTTAGTAAAACAAGATAAAATTGCTGAAATCACTAATTTGGAGCAAAGAATACAAGCTTTCCAACAAAACGCACAACAGTCCTTACAAGCAAAAGAGCAAGAAATGTTAGAGCCAATCTTGGTTAAGGCACGAAAAGCAATTAAGGAGGTAGCTACTGAAGGAAACTATACTTATATCTTTGATAAAAGCATTGGTTCTATTCTTTACGCTAAGGATAGTGAAAATGTACTTAGCTTAGTGAAAAAGAAATTAGGGCTTTAATTTTAACGATTAAATCCATCATTTTAAAAAGCATCTTAGTAAGGTGCTTTTTTTATATCTTTATCTCATGAAAAAATCTCCTATTGGTATATTTGATTCTGGCATTGGCGGGCTTACTATAGCCCATGCTTTAAAAGAAAAACTACCAAATGAGAATATCATCTATTTTGGAGATACTGAGCACTTACCTTATGGTGAAAAGTCCAAAACAGCTATTCAGAATTTCAGTAAAAAAATTACCCAATTCTTATTAGAGAAAGAATGTAAGACGATAATTATTGCCTGTAATAGTGCTTCATCAGTTGCCTATGAATCTGTAAAAGAATTAGCCGGCAACATTCCTGTTTTCAATGTAATAAACCCTGTAGTAGCGGAAGTAGTAAAGCAGTGTGCCGAGTTTAATATTGGCGTAATTGGCACAAAAGCAACTGTCCAATCCAATATTTATGAAAAAGAAATAAAAGCCCTTTGTAGCTCTGCCAAAGTTTCATCTTTAGCCACTCCGCTTTTAGCCCCTATGATTGAAGAAGGCTTTATTAATGAAGATATTAGCCATACTATTATTGCCAATTATTTGTCCAACCAAAAACTAGCTGCTATCGACTACTTGATATTGGCCTGTACGCATTACCCGTTTATTCATCAGGAAATAAACGATTATTACAAAGGAAGTGTGAATGTGATTGATTCGGCAAACATAGTGGCAGAATACATTGCCAAAGCGCTTAAAAAAAATAATCTCCTAAGCAAAAGTAAAAAAACCGAACATCATTTTTATGTTTCCAACTACACAGAATCCTTTGAGAAAAGTGCTCAATTCTTTTTTAAAGAAGATTTGAAATTAGAAGAAGTAAATCTTTGGGATTAGTCCTTAAACCAAGAGGAGTACATTACATAATTATCAGATATTCCTTCAATCAAGCGACCAGTTTGTTCGGTATTTAGCTCCTTTACTTTCTTGGCAGGAACACCTGCATAAATTGTTCCCGATTCAATATGTGTTCCTTCCAAAACTACTGCTCCTGCTGCAATAATTGAGTTGCTTTCCACCACTACCCTATCCATCACAATAGCCCCCATACCAATAAGTACATTATCATGTATTGTGCAACCATGCACCAGAGCATTATGACCAACTGACACATTATTCCCTAGAATAGTAGCAGCTTTTAGGTATGTACAATGAATTACTGCTCCATCTTGAATATTAACTTTATTTCCTATTTTGATAGAATTTACATCCCCCCTTACCACAGCCGAAAACCAGACACTACAATTATCGCCCATAGTTACCTCACCTACTACTGTTGCGTTTTCTGCCAGATATACATTTTCGCCAAAAACGGGACTTTTACCTTTTACACTTTTTATCAATGCCATACTATTTTTGTTTGTATTTTTGCACAAAAGTAAACATTATGAATTATAGTATCTATGCCGAGAGCACTCCAAATCCTGGAGTAATGAAATTTGTAGCCAATCGCATGTTGGTGGATAAGAGTATTGAGATAACAAAAGCTGAACAAGCACAAGATATTTCAGTAGCTAAAGCATTATTTAATTTTCCTTTTGTGAAGAGTTTGTACATGAGTTCTAACTTTATTTCTATCGCAAAAACGGATAATGTCGAGTGGGATATGATTGCTATGCAGTTGCGTATTTTTATTGCTGATTTCTTAAATGAAGAAGGATTAAAAAATTATACTGAACATATTTCAGAGGAAGAAATCATTAAAGAAGAAATTGGAGAAGTTGCACCAGAAGAGCCAATTAGTTTCACTGAAAAAGAAGAAGCAATAATTGACCTGCTGAATGAGTACATAAAACCAGCTGTTGAAGCAGATGGTGGAGCAATTACTTTCCATTCCTATGTTGGTGATGTGGTGACCGTAAACTTAAAAGGAGCTTGTAGTGGATGTCCTTCTGCAACTAACACGCTAAAAGGTGGAATTGAAAGTTTACTTAACCAAAAGATAGACCCAAACATTGTGGTAAGAGCAAATGAACAATAGGATTCTTTTCCTGCTTTTTTTTTGCTTTGCTTTTAGTGCAGAATCACAAAATAGTAAAACTACATTTGGCTTACAATACAAACCTATAATTCCTGCTGCCTATTTTAATGCTGCTGATGTAAGTAAGAGTTCTGCCGGCTATAACTTAACCTTAAGCCCTAAATACAGTAACTCGTTTGGGATGGTTATTAGGCATAAAATAAACAAGACTTTCTCAATAGAATCAGGGCTAAATTACACACAAAGAAATTTTAAACTCGCAATAAGTAACACTGCTATTAACTTAGATGATTTCACCACTTTTGATATGCGTTCGTATGAGTTTCCTATACAATTACTTACTTATGTGCGTGCATCAGAATATTGGTATTTGAATGTTGCTTTTGGAATTTCTCATAATGTATTAGCTTCCGATATCACCTCTTTTGGAGAAAAGGAGCAAGGATATTTTATGCAAAAAACATACAGAAAAAGCGGTGGGTATGGTGCCCTATTGGCTAATGTAGGAATGGAATACAGAACAGAAGAAAAAGGATATTATTATTTTGGAACTAGCTTACATAGTCCTTGGCAAGTAATTGGAAGGGTTTACCCTGAATATGATGATAATACGCACGAGTTTAATGAGGATAGAGAATTCTATTTTAATATGCTTGGCAATTTTGTTACAATAGACTTTAGGTACTTTTTTTCAGAATAAAAAAAGGGAAGCAAACGCTTCCCTTTTATCATTTATTTAAAAAATGATTATAAGTGTAACCTTTCTTTCTTAGCTAATAATTCATCATCTGTTTCTACATTATCTTCATCAGGAACGCAACAATCAACAGGGCAAACAGCAGCACATTGAGGTTCTTCATGAAAACCAATACACTCAGTACACTTGTCAGTTGCTATATAAAAGAAATCATCTGACCCTGCCACTTGCTCGTTATCATCATTAACAGTTGTTCCGTCTGACATTTTCCACACCTCTTCTGGAGCATAAATTGCAT
>JBLGCF010000023.1:0-13093 GCA_047617145.1 Thalassomonas sp.
ATAACCACTTTATATTTCGCCTCAGGATTTATCACCCCAACTACTGTTCCGTAAGTGTCTACAAAATGTTCATCAATATAAGGACTAATGTATTCCAACCATAATTTTTGCCCTCCACTCTCAAATCCTGTTGGAGATGGGTTATTTAAATATTTCTCTAAAAAAGCTTCTGACTTTTTAGTGATAATTTTCTTCTTTGCCATGTTGTTATAAAATTTTAAAGCGCGAATATAAACAATTTATCCTGCCCAACCCTCCCTATCTAAGGAGCGATATTGTATCGCTTCAGCAATATGTTCGGAGGAAATCAATGTACTTTTTTCCAAATCAGCAATCGTTCTGGCAACCTTTAAAATTCTATCATAAGCCCTAGCCGATAAATTCAATTTTTCCATAGCCATCTTTAACATTTTCTGACTTTGAAGATCCAAACCACAAAATGCTTGTAATTGCTTAGTGCTCATTTGTGCATTAGCATGTACTCCCTCTGTACTTGAGTATCTTTTTTCCTGAATCAATCTAGCATTAATTACTCTTTCTCGAATATCAGCACTAGACTCTCCTTTTGCTTTTGAGGCTAATTCATCAAAACTTACTGGAGTAACCTCAACATGCAAATCTATCCTATCCAACAAAGGTCCTGAAATTTTATTCAAATATTTTTGCACCATTCCAGGAGGGCACAAACAAGCTTTATCAGGATGATTATAATAACCACAAGGGCAAGGATTCATAGAGGAAATCAACATGAAACTTGCCGGATAATTTACGGTAGATTTTGCACGAGAAATAGTTATGACTCTATCCTCCAAAGGCTGGCGCATTACTTCCAAAACGGTTCGCTTAAACTCTGGTAATTCATCTAAAAATAAAACCCCATTATGTGCTAATGATATTTCTCCTGGCTGAGGATTTGTCCCTCCTCCTACTAATGCAACATCTGAAATTGTATGGTGTGGTGAACGAAAAGGACGGGAAGTCATTAAAGTATCATTGTCCGACATTTTTCCAGAAACAGAATGAATTTTGGTTGTTTCCAAAGCTTCCGCCAAAGTAAGTGGCGGTAAAATACCTGACATTCTTTTTGCAAGCATGGTTTTTCCTGCTCCCGGAGGACCAATCATAATAACATTATGTCCGCCAGCAGCTGCAATTTCCAAAGCTCGTTTAATATTCTCTTGTCCTTTCACGTCAGAAAAATCGGCAACATGATCATTCAGTCCTGCATAAAATTCTGCTCTTGTATCAATAATAGTGCGTGGAATATCTTGCTTGCCATCAAAGAAATTAATGACTTCCAAAATATTTTCAGCCCCCAGAACTTCCAAATCACTAACTATTGCTGCCTCACGCGCATTTTGTTTCGGTAGAATGATTCCTTTATAGCCTTCTTCTCTTGCTTTTACAGCAATAGGTAAAGCTCCTTTAATCGCCTGCAAACCTCCATCCAAAGAAAGTTCTCCCATAATAAGGTAACTACTTACTTTATCTGATTTAATTTGCTGTGATGCGGCTAAAATTCCAATTGCCAAAGGCAAATCATAAGCTGACCCTTCTTTGCGAATATCAGCAGGAGCCATGTTGATTGTAATTTTTTTACCAGGAATACGGTACCCATTATTTTTTAATGCCGCACGAATCCTTTGTTCAGATTCTTTTACTGCATTATCAGGAAGGCCAACTAGAAAAAACTTTATGCCTTGAGCTACATCCACCTCAATAGTAATAGTTGTAGCATGAATACCACTAACTGCACTACCGTAGGTTTTTACTAGCATTATTTAATCGCTTTTGATGGGATCCAAATAAAATCATCTGACCAATAATCTTGGAAATCAATAATTTCCTTATCAGTAATCGCATTAAAACAATTGTATTTGTTTTTATCCTTCAATATTTCCCAGACAATTTCTCTACCTGCTTTTGAACATTCAATAAAAATTACTGGATGCGTTTTAGAAATTAGTTTTTGCATGCCTACAATAACTTTTCCTTCCGCTCCCTCTACATCAATCTTTAAAAAAGAAGGAGTTAGATTCTTAAATTTTTCATCTAAATCTATAGCAATAGCATCAACTTCTACACTTACAGCATCAGACATGCTTTTATGCCACACCATGCTTGCCATAGGATGAGTATCCCCTCTATCAGGGATTCTAAATTCTACTTTTTCGCATTTATCAGATAAAGCCTTATTGGTAAGTTGAACATTATTACAGGCATTTAATTCTAAATTTTTTCTACATCTTACAGCTGTAGATGGAATTGCTTCAAAAGAAAAAACTTTACCATTATCGCCAACTAATCTACTCATAGCAATACTTACATATCCTATATTAGCCCCAATATCAAAAACTACAGCTTTTTTAGTAACATACTTTTTTAGTATTTTTTGCAAATGGATCTCAGGAGATCCAAAAATTAGAGCTAATTGATTTTTTAAATTTATTTCTAATTTTATCCCTTTAAACAACCCCTTTCTCATTGTTAGAATTCGGTTCCTATTTCCAAAAACAAAAACCAATATTAACTTTGCAACTCTCTTAATCATTATTTTTTGAACTCTTTAAGTCCTCTATTTAACCAATCAGTAAACAGTTCTACACTACCATAATCTTGATAATTTGCGGGTTCTACCATTTGCTTTTCATCATGATTTAGAAACACATAATAAGGCTGTGAGTTAGTCCCATAAGTATTGGCTTGCAGTACCATCCATTTGTCTCCGGTAGTCTTTACCTTTTTGTGTTTTCCTGCCAGAGTTGTTTCGTACTGCTCCTCTTTAGGTAAATCAATTCTTTCATCAACATACAAGGAAATTAACACCACATCATTAGCCAAAGTACTCTTCACATTTGCAGCCGACCATACTTGTTCTTCCATCTTACGGCAGTTTACACAAGCATGTCCTGTAAAGTCCAAAACCACAGGCTTATTTACTTCTTTAGCATAGGCCATTCCAACAGTATAATCATGAAAAACAAGAATCCCTTGAGGACCTAAATGTTGTCCATCTTCCTCATGAGTTGAAATTACAGATCCTCCTTGTGAATTCCCTACACCATAAGGTGATTCACTGTACTGCATAGGCGGGGGGAAAGCATTAATAATTTTTAAAGGTGCTCCCCACATACCTGGAATCATGTATAAAGTTAAAGTCCCTGTTAAAATCGCAACACTCAAACGACCTACCGAAATGTGTTTTAAATCCGAATCATGAGCAAATTTTAAGAAACCTAAAAGGTACATAGTCAACAGTCCGAAAATCATAATCCAGATTGCAATAAATAACTCACGCTCCAACCAATGTGTTTGCATTACTAAATCAGCATTCGATAAGAATTTGAAGGCCAAAGCAATTTCTAAAAATCCTAATACCACTTTTACTGAATTTAACCAACCCCCAGATTGAGGTAAAGAATTTAACCAACCTGGAAAGGCTGCAAACAAAGCAAATGGCAAAGCAATTGCTAAGGAGAAGCCAAGCATACCAATAATTGGCCCCATATAACCTCCTGTAGCCGCTTCAACCAGCAAGGTACCTACAATTGGCCCTGTACATGAAAATGACACTAAAGCTAATGTAAAGGCCATAAAGAAAATTCCAATCAAACCTCCTCTCCCCTCTGCTTCTACACTTTTATTTGTCCAAGAAGCTGGTAACTGAATTTCGAAAGCACCTAAAAAAGATGCTGCAAAAACAATCAGTAAAAGGAAAAATCCAATATTGAAATAGACATTAGTCGCCATGTTATTTAAAGCATCAGCACCAAATACGGAAGACACACCAACCCCTAAGGCAACATAAATTGCAATGATAGAAAGTCCGTAAATAATAGCATTTGCTATCCCTTGTGCTTTCGTTTTGGATTGCTTAGTAAAAAAAGAAACCGTCATAGGAATCATAGGGAAAACGCAAGGCGTTAATAATGCTGCAAAACCACTTATAAAAGCAATAAAGAAAAGTGCCCACATGCTTTTACCTTCTTTTTCATCAGTAGTATTTTCTGTATCTTTAGCAATAATACCGCCATCAACTCCTTTTATCTCAAATGAAAATTCTACCTCTTCTGGTGGTAAACATTGAGCTTCATCACATACCATAAAGTACACATTTCCATCTAAGCTAAAATCTTCAGCAGCCGTAACTTTTATTTTTTGTATAAAGATTGCTTCATGCCCAAAATACTTTAACACCATATCAAAATTAGGGTCAAACTCTTCAATTGGTTCCCCTTCAGTAACGCCATCAATCAATTCATACCCGCCTTCAGTAATAAAAGTAAATTCTGTAGGCACAGGACCATCATCAGTAATATGCTGAGAATATAAATGCCAACCATCATCAATAGTGGCTTTAAACTGCAATTCTATTTCTGTATCAGAAAGTTGCTTTTGCGAAAATTCCCACTCGACAGGAGTAAAAATTTGTGCGGATGCAACTACACTTATTAGGATAAATAATAGGCTTATTATCTTCTTCATTATTTTTTTAGCTTTTTATTTATTACTCGCACTAATTCTTCTGCCTTTTGGCTACCAATTAGATAAACCAACCCATCTTTATCTATCAGTTCAACAGCATCAACTCCTCTTGTATAAAAACGAATTTTCCCTTTTAGATGCAAATTATAAACGGCACGATTCAAAAAATATTTGCTGTATTTTACTTTTTTAGCCGTTACAATACTTGCCGTATCAATCTTTATTTTTCGGGAAGTCCAAAGGCCATCTAAAATAATACTTCCATTTTTTACTTTGGTTTCAAAATGCAAAATAAATAAGAGTAGTATTGAAATAACCATTATCCCTATCCCGATAAAGAAGTATAGTTCTCCTGCTTTATCATGATTTTCACGCCAAAAATAAGCTACTAAACAAAAAATTGCCAAAGACATTCTTCTGGTAAGTGACATTTTATTAAGTCCTAAATATTGTTTTTCTATAAAATCAAACTCTGACATTCCTCTATATATTTAAAGTTGTGCAATGTACACTTTTTTTGTATCGGTTTCAAGCTTATATCTTTCATCAATTCTGCAACCAACTACCCAAACAATATCATCACCAGAACACAATAACCATTGTTCTTGTTTATCTAATATTGAAAATTTAATATCAATAAAAAAATCACTTAATTTCTTAAATTTTTTCATTCCCAAAGGCATGAACTTATCTCCTTCTTGCCACTTACGTAAAGTTAAGGGAAATTTTAATTTTTCAAAATCTAACTTTGCAATAGCGCTATCCAAAACAATATTTTTATCAGCTGTAATTTTAAACTTCAAAGATAGCGGAATAAGTAAATCAACTGTTTTCTCAGCAATTACAAACACCTTATTTTCTATTTTTACAGGAGATATGAGAATGTATTCCCTGTCCACTACAAGCTGATGAGTAGCTGAAAAAAATTGTTTTCCACTCTGCCCTTGCAATGTTTTTGCAATTGCATCAATAGTTACAAACCCATAAGGATTTAACAGTTCATATAAATAGTTCTGAAGTGAATTTAAGGCTAATAAATCTGAAATTTTAAACTTCACGATTCCATTTTTTTCTTGCATCAACTCTTTACGAATCTCTTCAGTTTTGGTAGTATAAATTTGTGAAACGCCTTCCAAAATTTTTATTTCGCCCTTTATTGTGTCCTGAATACTTGGGTTCATTTCAGTAAGTAAAGGCATAAGCTCATGGCGAATCTTATTGCGTAAATATTTCAGAGAAGCATTACTGCTGTCTTCCCTAAAAAGCAAACCTTTTTCATTTAGGTATTGTTCAATATCTAATCTTGATACTGAAAGTAAAGGCCTAACAACCGCATTATTTTTTTCTTTAATACCCAATAAACCTGTCAGCCCTGAGCCCCTAACTAGATTAATAAAAAAGGTTTCTACATCATCATTTTCATGATGGGCAATAGCAATGTATTTTGAGTTAGTCTTATTAAGTAAGTCGTCAAACCAAGCATACCTTAAATCACGAGCTGCCATTTGTGTCGAAATTTTATTTTTGCTGGCATATTCTAAAGTATCAAACTGCTTTATATGTATTTCTAATTGGTATTTTTTTGCCAATTCTTTAACAAAAACTTCATCAGCATCTGACTCTTCTGCTCTCAAATTAAAATTGCAATGCGCTAATTCAAAAGAATAATTAAGAGCCAATAAAATATGCATTAAGCAAACACTATCAGCACCACCACTTATCCCTAAAATAAGTTTGTCCTCTCTTGTAAAGAGTAATTTTTCGTCAATAAAATGCTGAACTTTATTTTTCATCTAATTGAAAATTTAAGACCTCAAAAATAGGCTTTGCTTTCACCAAACATTCCTCATATTCCTCCTTGGCATCCGAGCGAATAGTAATGGCTCCACCAACACCAACTGAAAGGTATTTTTCGTTTGCATTATACAAAATTGTTCGGATAACGACATTGAAATCAAAATCTGCTTTTGGAGTAATATAACCAACCGCTCCTGAAAAAATTCCTCTTTTAAATTCCTCATATTGTTCAATGATTTCCATTGCTCTAAGCTTTGGAGCGCCCGTCATAGAGCCCATAGGGAAAACAGTTTTTAAAATTTTACTGAAATTGGTTTTCTCATCCACTTTTGAGGATATAGTACTAATCATTTGATGTACTTTTTCAAAGGTATAAACACCACACAACTCCCCTACCTTTACGCTTGCTTTAGTTGCTGTAATTGACAAGTCATTCCTAACTAAGTCAACAATCATAATATTTTCGGAACGCTCTTTTTCACTTTCAGAAAGTTCCTTAATTAAAGCCTTATCTTCTGCTAAACTTATTCCTCTTTTACGAGTTCCTTTTATAGGTTGTGAAATAATTTCATTACCTGACTTCTTAATAAATCGTTCAGGGCTAGCACACATTGCATGCAAATCATTTAACTTTAAAAAAGAAGCAAAAGGAGTATTTGTGTTTTTATTTAACTGCTGAAATATTGCTTGAGGACTTACAACAACATCCTCAGCAAAAAACTCCTGGCAATAATTTACTTCATAAATATCACCTCTTTGAATGTGCTTTTTAATTGCATCAATTTTCTGGATATACTTTGCTTTAGTTTCCCTTTTCTTTAGTTGTATACTACTACCGTTATCAAGCAAACTTAATTGCTGATGAAGCAAAAATTGCTGACAATTTTCTTCACTTTCATAAGTTTGAACTTCCAATGTATTACCTTTTAGCAATAACACATATTTCGGAATAAAGAAAGATAAGTTTGCTGCTTTTATCCCATCATTATTATCAGAATTTAATTTTTCCACCTCATTTTTCAAATCATAAGAAAGATAGCCAAACATCCAATCCTTATGCTGAGCATGAAAATTTTGTAAAGCATTAAAGGAATCATTCTCAACATTTAGCACCTCAAGAGCATCAACTCCAGCAATTAAATCATAATTAATATAATCCTTAGGTAAACTTGGTTGGCCAAGCTGAATATTAGAATCCAACACACTGATATAACTAAGCGACTTACTTTTAAAAAGCAATAACTTACTCAGTTCACTTGGCTTATCAACCTTAAATGTATAGGAAAATCTCACTTTGCAAAAATAGGAAAAGCAAACTCATTTTATTTTATATTTTTGAGGGATGAAAAAAATACTCTTCTTATTAATTATTTTTCCCTTTTTACTTGCCGGTCAAACTGACACTACCTTTTCAGAAAATGGAGAGATTACTAGTGTTAATGAAAAAGGGATTAATGCTTTAGTTCATAAATATGAAGATATCCTGAAAGCTAAAAATGGTGTAGAGGGTTGGCGAGTACAGCTTGTATTTAAAGCAAAACAAGAAGAAATAAGGCAATTAAAAATTGATTTCATCAATCGATATCCTGAAATTCCTGCTTATTTGGAATATGATGCACCCTATTATAGAGTGCGTGTTGGAAACTGCAGAACAAAACTAGAGGCTATAAAAATAAAGCACCAGATAAGTAAAAACTTTCCTGGTGCTTATCCTGTTCCTGAGATTATTAATTTCTCTCAGTTAAAAAATTAAGTGTTTATTTTAACACTCTTTTTACTTCTACCTCTTCATATCCTTCAATAATATCACCTACTTTAAGGTCGTTAAAGTTTTCGATTGACATACCACATTCAAATCCTTTTCTTACTTCAGAAACATCATCCTTGAATCGTTTTAAAGATGATAATTTACCTGTGTAAACCACAACGCCATCACGGATAAGTCTTACCCCCGTATTTCTTGTCAATTCACCATCCAATACCATACAACCGGCAATTGTACCCATCTTAGATATTTTAAAGGTTTCTCTAATTTCAATATTACAAACAATTTTCTCTTCAACATCAGGAGAAAGCATACCCTCCATTGCTAATTTCAATTCTTCAATTGCTTTATAGATAATAGAATATAACCTAATATCAATTTGTTCAGATTCAGCAAGTTTTCTAGCTTTTAATGAAGGTCTAACTTGGAACCCAATAATAATTGCGTCAGAAGCTGCCGCTAACATTACATCCGATTCTGAAATTTGCCCTACTGCCTTCTGAATAATATTTACTTTTATTTCCTCAGTAGAAAGTTGCTGTAAAGTATCCGATAATGCTTCAATAGAACCATCAACATCCCCTTTAATAATTATATTTATCTCTTGGAAATCACCTAAAGCAATTCTTCTTCCAATCTCGTCAAGCGTTAAGTGTTTCTGTGTTCTTACACTTTGTTCTCTTTGTAATTGAGCTCTTCTTGAAGCAATCTTTTTTGCTTCTTGCTCACTTTCCATAACATGGAATATATCTCCTGCTGTTGGCGCTCCATCCAATCCTAATAATACTACTGGAGTAGAAGGTCCTGCATTTTTTCTTACCTCCCCTCTTTCATTTAATAAAGCTTTTACTTTTCCTGAGAAAGAACCCGCCAAGACATAATCCCCAACATTCAATGTTCCTTTTTGTACTAGTATAGTAGATAAGTATCCTTTTCCTTTATCCAAAGAAGCTTCAATAACTGTCCCTTGTGCACTTCTATTAGGATTTGCTTTAAGGTCAAGCATTTCAGATTCTAAAATAATTTTTTCTAAAATTTCAGGAACTCCTGTTCCTACTTTTGCCGAAATATCTTGAGACTGATATTTACCTCCCCAATCTTCAACCAATAAATTCATCTCAGCTAATTCTCCTTTAATTTTTTCAGGATCAGAAGTTGGACGGTCAATTTTATTAATCGCAAATATAATTGGCACACCAGCTGCTTGCGCATGGCTAATTGCCTCTTTAGTTTGCGGCATCACTCTATCATCAGCTGCAACTACAACCACAACAATATCAGTTACTTTTGCACCCCTAGCACGCATTGCGGTAAAGGCCTCATGTCCAGGAGTATCTAAGAATGCAATATTCTTTCCTGATTCCAAAGTCACTTCATAGGCTCCAATATGCTGAGTAATTCCTCCTGATTCTCCTGCAATTACATTTGTATTTCTAATGTAATCCATCAATGAAGTTTTACCATGATCAACATGCCCCATAATTGTAATAATAGGCGCACGTGCTTCTAGTTCTTCTTCAGAATCAATAATCTCAACAATAGACTCTTGCACATCAGCTCCAACAAATTCAACTTTAAAACCAAAATCTTCTACCAACATTTGAATGGTTTCAGCATCTAATCTTTGGTTCATACTCACCATCATACCAAGCCCCATACAAGTGGTTACAATCTCAGTAACTTGCACGTCCATTAAGGATGCTAATTCACTTGCAGTAGCATATTCTGCAATTTTGATAGTTTTATTTCCTGCTGATTTTTGCTGATTTTCTTCATCAGCAACTTCTCTATGTGCTTGTCTTTTATCTCTTCTGTTTCTTACAGATGATTTTTTACCCCCTCTACCTTGTAATTTTGCTAATGTTTCTCTTACCCTTTTTTGAGCTTCTTCTGGAGAAATTTCTACAGGACCTCTAACTGGTTTTTTCCCTTTCTTGAACTTCTTAGGGTCAACCTTAGCCTTTACAATTCTAACTCTCTTTTTCTTTTCTGGTTTTTTGAATTGATCTAAATCAATTTTTTGCCCAGTCATTTTAACTCCTCTTAACTTCCCAGCTGCAGCCTTAATAATTCCATCTTTCTTAGGTTCTTCAGCTTTAGGTGTTTCTACTTCTGGATTAACAACTTTCTTTGGCTCAATTTCAACCTTACCTAAAACTTTTAATCCCTTTTTTGGAACCTTAGCTTTTATTACCTCATCTTTTTCAGGTGCCTTCTGCTTAGTTTCAGCAGCTTTTGCTTCTTTTTTTACTTTTAGCTCCGCATCTACTTTTGCTTTTTCTTCTGCTTTTTTCTGAGCCTCTTCTTCTACTTCTTGCTGTTTGATAATTTCCTCAGCCTTAGCTAATTCTTTTTCTTTAGCTAATAACTCAGCTGATAATTTCGCTTTCTTTTCAGAATCAAACTCACCTAGCAAATCCATATACACATCATGAGACACTTTTGTATTAGGTTTTAAATCCTCAATACCTTTTGCCTCAAGGAATGCATATATCCTGTCAATACTGACATTGAATTCCTTAACTAACTTATTTAACCTTACGCTCTTTTTATCTGACATACTTAGGTCTTAATTATTTTATTAATCTTCAAATTCTGAACTTAAAATGCTCAGCACATCTTTAACTGTTTCTATCTCTAAATCTGTTCTCAATACTAAATCTGCAGCTGAAATATCTAAAACACTCTTAGCTGTATCACAACCAATTGCTTTTAAAGCATCAATTACCCATGATTCTAATTCATCTGTAAACTCATCAATAGCAACATCATCCTCAAAACTATCTTTATCTCTATACACATCAATATCATACCCTGCTAATTTACCTGCAAGATTAATATTATGACCTCCTCTACCAATAGCTAAAGATACTTGATCCGCATCCATAAATACACTTGCTCTCATTTTTTCGTCATCAAGCGTTACAGAAGTAATTTTTGCAGGACTCAATGCACGTGTAATTAGTAATTGAGAATTATCAGTATAATTTACAACATCAATATTTTCATTTTTAAGCTCACGAACAATACCATGAATTCTTGATCCTTTCATACCTACACAAGCTCCAACAGGGTCAATTCTATCATCATATGATTCAACAGCAACTTTAGCTCTTTCACCTGGAACTCTTACTACATTTTTAATTGTAATAATTCCGTCAAACACCTCAGGAACCTCTTGTTCGAATAAACGCTCAATAAATTCTGGAGCAACACGAGAGAGTACAATATTTGCTTTATTATTTTTAAGCGTTACCTCTTTAATTATTGCTCTTACCGATTCTCCTTTTTTAAAGTAATCCTTAGGAATTTGCTCAGTTTTTGGTAAGGATAAATCATTTCCATCATCATCTTGCAATAAAATTTCATTTCTCCATATTTGATACACTTCACCATGAATTAATTCACCAATTCTTTCTTCATATCGTTTCATCAACTCGTCTCTATGTTGATCAGCAATACGCGCCATTAAATGCTGACGAATAGATAGCACTTGTCTTCTTCCAAACTCTGATTCAAAACTTACTTGCTCAGAAACCTCTTCACCAACTTCATAATCATCTTCAATCTTCAAGGCATCAGTTAAAGAAATTTGGGCAATAGGAATTTCTACATCTCCATCTTCAACAACCTCTCTATTTCTCCAAATTTCCAAATCCCCTTTATCAACATTAATAATGACATCAAAACTTCCTTGTTCATCATATTTTTTAGCCAACACCGCTTTAAAAACATCCTCTAAGATGTTCATCATAGTTTCACGATCAATATTCTTAACTTCTTTAAACTCTGAAAACGATTCAATTAGATTTTCTACTTCCATTACTTTTATTTAAAATTTATTTTAAGTTTTGTCTCCTTTATTTCCTCTTTAGGAATACTTATTTCTTCCACAATATATTCTTTTCTACTTCCTTTTTTCTTTTTTACTACTTCAAGCATAAGCGTTTCTTCATAAGAAAGGATAGTTCCAGTTTTTCTTTTCCCATTCGTTAACAAAACACCCACTTCTTTCCCTTTATATTTTTGGTATTGTTCTGCCACCATAAAAGAGTTATCAAGCCCTGCAGAACACACGGTAAGCTCATAGTCTTCTACCTCTCTATCAAAATGTTCTTCCACATATTTACTAATTTCCAAACAGTGTTCTACTTGAACTCCATCCATTCTGTCGAAAAAAACAGTAATGACATTGGCAGTATTTACCTTTACATCCACCAAAAAACCATTCAGTTCTTTAATCTTTGGTGCTGCAATTTTTTGTATCTCCTCTTTTGATATCATAATGCTATGTAAAAAAAGAAGAGGCTACTGCCTCTTCCATTTCCTTCCTCTATTTTCGGTTGCAAATATAGGGAGATTTATTTAATCTGACAAACTCTTACTGCAACACAATTCTTTTGCTCACAAATGAATCTTGAGTTTTAATCTGAAGCATATAGATACCTCTAGGATAAGCTGATAAATCAACTTGCTTAGTGTACTCACCAATAAAGTTTTGTTGAGCCTCATTCGATACTATTTTACCAAAAGCATCTACAATTGAAATCTCAAAGTTGTCTAATTCTTCTGAAATAAAGCTAATATTAAAGAATCCTTTAGTTGGATTAGGATACACATTTAAGTTATCCATTAAATCAACATCACCAGCTGTAATTCTGTTTGATGCTAAAGTTGAGAATGTATTATAAGATGTAAAGCCGGACATATTAGCTGAAGAGCCACAAACAGCTCTTACCTGCCAATGATAATAAGTTCCTGCATTTAAACTATCCATAAGTAATTGGTTAGGATTCACCCCCAAAGTATATTGCCAAGAGCCCCAAGAAGAACCGTATAATTTAAACCTTACATCATAAGATGTCGCAGGAGCTACTATATCCCATCCTAATAATCCTTCAGAAGAAGTAATTGATGTCACATTAGTATTCTGAGGTTTAGAACAAGGAGCTAAAGTTGTAAAACTTTGTGTAGCTGACCAAGCAGATGCATCAGAATTATCAGAAGAACAAACTCCCCTTACTTGCCATTCATAAATAGTTCCAG
>JBLGCF010000024.1:0-13067 GCA_047617145.1 Thalassomonas sp.
TTATATGTAAATAATATTTTTGAAAATTATGCCACCTATCCATCTTCATTATTATTATTAGGGGTAGTATTTTTTGCATTTCAGATATATTGTGATTTTTCAGGGTATTCTGATATTGCTATTGGGACTGCTAGATTGTTTGGATTTAACTTAATGCAAAATTTTGCATTTCCATATTTTTCTAGAGATATTGCAGAATTTTGGAGACGTTGGCATATTTCATTATCAAGCTGGTTTAGAGATTATCTTTATATTCCCTTAGGAGGCAGTAGAGGAACAGTAGCTTTGAAGACTAGAAATATAGTTATTATTTTTATTGTTAGTGGATTTTGGCATGGGGCCAACTTTACTTTTATTGCTTGGGGTTTATTACATGCGCTATATTTTATTCCATTAATGTTAATGGGAGATAATAGAAATAATACAGGCAATATTGCGGAGGATCGCTATTTTCCGAGCCTAAAAGAATTTTTTCAGATTTTGATTACTTTCAGTATTACTGCTATAGCGTGGATTTTTTTCAGAGCAGATAGCATTACTCATGCAGTAGATTACATTGTTAGTTTATTTACAAATCCATTTTATTCAGATTTGGTATTAAATTTAAAAGAAAAAGAATTCCCATTAAATAGTATTGCTGATGCTATAGATTATATTATTAACTTATTTACAAATCCCGATTATTCGGATTTGGTATTAACCCTAAACGGAAATACCTTTCCTTTAAGGCAATTGTTTATTATTTTGATATTTATTACATTATTGATTGTAGTTGAATGGATACAAAGAGACAGGCAACATGGGTTATCATTTTATTCTGAAAGATTAATAAGTAAAATTAGTAGAAGAATACTCTATTTTATTATTGGCATTTCAATTTTTATTTTTGGGAATTTTGAAAAGACAGAGTTTATTTATTTTGCATTTTAAGATGATGAAAAAATTTATAGTTCAAATAATAGTGTACTTTTTGTTTTTTGTATTTTTTATATTAATTGGCGCTCAATTAACATCAAATTCTGTTAAAAACAGAAATTTTAAGAATTATGAAACAGAAAGCAACTTATTGGTGCTTAAAGAAAATAAAAAATATGATTTTCTATTCATGGGGATTTCACATGCTCGTAATTTTTCACGACATAAAAATCATTTAAGGCTAGATACAATATTGAATATGAGTTTTATTAATATTGCTCAGGGAGGTGGGCGGTGTGGCGTTAATGAACAATATTTTTATTTAAAATATTTTTATCAGAATAAAAACAAAACAAATCAGGTTATTTATATATTGTCACCTCCTATGTTGTTTCATACAGGCCTTCCTTTAGCATCTAAAACTTTTGATTTTGAGCCATTTGAATTTGATTTTTTTTCAAACTATCTTTTCTTTAATACATGTAATAAAACTCAACGCATATATTCGTATGTAAATAGTAAATACACATTAGTATGGAAAAACCATCAACCAAAATCATATACTAAAAAACAAAACTATCTTACAAAACTAGATTCAGCAAAAGTTACAAGCGGCCTTAATTTTACTTACAAAAAAGGTTTGTCGCATTTTCAGTTTGATAGAAACATAAAAATTATTGAACAAACAATACAGTTGATAGAAAAGAATAATTCATCATGTATTTTTATAATCCCTCCAGCGCTTTTTGGAAAATGGAATGGACACAATGAGACAATGACTTTTGCAAAAAAAATGCAGCAGAAATATGACGTAAAAGTATATGATTATTCGGAAAGTGTTTTGGAGCCAAAATATTATTATGACCACCATCATCTTAATTCTGATGGGGTTGTCTTTTTTGCACAGAATTATTTAAAGTTAATATTATAATAGGGATTAAGAATTTAGATGTTTTTCAGCACTATAGATTCTTAATCTATCTATATTTGTAAAAATTAAAAATTATGAATTACGAGAATATTTTAAGTGAGAATAAAGAAAGTATTTGTTACATCACTATCAATCGTCCAAAGCAATTGAATGCTTTAAATGGAGTTACTATTAGTGAATTAAACCAAGCTATCAGTGCCGCTGATAATGATACAACTCTAAGGTGTATTATTTTAACGGGTGCCGATACTAAGGTTTTTGTAGCGGGTGCTGATATTAAAGAATTTGCTGCTTTTGATAAAAATGCAGGAGAAAAGTTAGCTAGAAAAGGACAAGAATTATTATTCAATTTATTGGAAAATGCTTCTACTCCATCTATTGCTGCTATCAATGGTTTTGCACTTGGTGGAGGATTGGAATTGGCAATGGCCTGTCATATGCGTATTGCATCAGACAATGCTAAAATGGGGCTTCCTGAGGTTTCCTTGGGTGTTATTCCAGGTTATGGTGGTACGCAAAGGTTAGCGAGTTTAGTAGGTAAAGGAAAGGCTATGGAAATGATAACTACAGCAGGCATGTTATCGGCTACTGAGGCAAAAGAATGGGGATTAGTAAATCATGTTTGCTGCCAAGAAGAGTTAATACCTCTGGCTGAAAAATTGGCATCAAAAATTAAACGTAATTCCCCTATGGCAATTGCTAAGGCAATAAAATCGATCAATGCTGGTTTTACTGATGGCGTAAATGGTTTTGAGGTTGAAATATCAGAATTTGGTTCTTGTTTTGAAACGCTAGAGTTTATTGAAGGAACTACTGCATTTATTGAAAAAAGAAAAGCAAAATTTTAATTGAATCCACTTAAAAAATTAGTGAGTCAAACTGCAATTTATGGTTTGAGTAGTGTGATTGGAAGGTTATTGAATTACCTTTTAGTCCCTCTTTATACTCGTTATTTTTTACCAGCTGAATATGGTGTAGTAACCGAGTTATATGCTTATGTTGCTTTTCTAGTTATTGTACTTACTTATGGGCTGGAAACTGCCTTTTTCCGTTTTTCTAAAAAGAATAATGATATAAAGGTTGTTTATAGTACAGCACTAATATCCTTAATTGTTTCTTCAGTTATTTTTGTGGTATTGATGTTTGTTTGCTCTTCTTCAATTGCAAGTTGGATGGGCTATGCAGGGCATACCGAATATATTGAATGGTTTGCGATAATAATTGCTTTAGATGCAGTTGCGTCTATCTCTTTTGCTAGATTAAGAGAGCAAGAAAGAGCGATACGCTTTGTTTTTGTTCGCTTGGTAAATATTTTTATAAATATTGGATTAAACTTATATTTTATAGTCTATCAAGAATTTGGAATAGAGTATATTTTTATTGCCAACTTAATCGCTTCAATAGTTACTTTAGTATTGCTTTTCCCAGAGATGATAAATTCATCTTGGAGATTTGATAAAGTACTTTGGAAAAAAATGATGATTTATGCTTTACCCCTACTTATTGCAGGTTTAGCTGGAATGACTAACGAAACGATTGATAGAATTTTATTAAAACACTTATTGCCAAATACTGAAATAGCCGCTTCTGAGCTTGGCTTGTATGGTGCTTTTTACAAGCTATCAATTATAATGACGCTCTTTATTCAAACCTTTAGGTTTGCGGCAGAACCCTTCTTTTTTGCACAAGAAAAAGAGGGTGGTAGTAGAAAAATATATGCTGATGTAATGAAATATTTCACCATCATTATGGCGGTTATATTTTTAGGAGTTACTATTTTCTATGATATTATAAAAGGCTTTTTAGGAAGTGAGTATCATGATGAAAGAGGCTTTTTAGTTGTGTCAATCTTGTTGTTAGCCAATCTGTTTTTAGGAATTTATTATAACCTTTCCATTTGGTACAAGCTTACTGAGAAAACAAAATATGGCGCTTATCTTTCTGTTTTTGGAGCTATTATTACACTTGCCCTTAACTTTATGCTTATCCCTATTATTGGCTTTGTTGGTTCGGCTTGGGCTACTTTAGTTTGCTATTTTAGTATGACGGTTACTTCCTATTATTTAGGAAAAAGACATTTTCCTATTCCTTATCAAGTGGGGAGAATTGGCTTATACCTTTTAGGTATGTTAGGTATTTATTCCCTACTCAATTTTTTAGAATCGAATATGTGGTTTAACTCTTTATATTTAGTTGGATTTATCATTTCGATATTTGTATTAGAAAAACGGAATAAAACAGTAATTTCAAAGCCTAAATAATTGAATTTAATATGAAGATAAAAATTGTAAATAAATCACAGCACGATTCTCCAGTATACGCAACTTCACAGTCGGCAGGGTTGGATTTAAGAGCTAATTTAACAGAGTCAATTACCTTAAAGCCACTAGCAAGAATTTTGGTAAAAACAGGTTTATTTATTGAACTTCCTGAAGGATATGAAGCGCAAGTACGCCCTAGAAGTGGGTTGGCGTATAAAAAAGGAATTACAGTACTTAATTCTCCAGGAACTATTGATGCTGATTATAGAGGAGAAATAGGCGTAATTTTAGTCAATCTTTCGAATGAAGAATTCATTATTGAAAATGGTGAAAGAGTAGCGCAAATGGTAATTGCAAAACACGAACAAGCAAATTGGATTGAGGTTGAAACATTAGAAGTTTCAGAAAGAGGTGCAGGAGGTTTTGGTAGTACAGGTGTAAAATAAAGGATGAAAAAGGGAATAATAATTTTATTATGTTTGATGAGTGTGCAAACTTTTGCACAGTGGAAATCCTATTATCCAGAGGAAAAAAACAAGAATAAAAAGTCTGTTAAGCAAGAGGTTGATAAAGATAATTTCATGTACAACACTCATTTGTTTGGGGCTTTAAAAGCAAAATCTTTAGAAAACTTTGAAGAGGCTTTAAAGCAGTTTCAAAAATGCATAAAGCTAAACGATAAGCAGGCTGTTCCTTTTTATGAATCAGCATTGATTAACAAAAATCAAGGGAATTTAGAGTTGGCTGAGGAGCAAATAAAAATAGCGACTACACTAGAAGAAAACAATAGGTGGTATCAGTTGGCTTATGCTGAAATACTATTCAGTAATCAGGATTTTAAATCAGCTGCTGTTCAGTATAAAAAATTATTACTTAGCGAGCCTGGAAATGAAGATATCTACTACATGTTGGCCGACACTTATATTTATAATAATGACTTTTTGAAGGCTATTGCTGTATATGATGATCTAGAAGAAAATAAAGGAGTTAATAAAATGATTTCAATGCAGAAGCACAAGCTGTATATGGAGTTGCAAAAAAAGAAAAACGCAATAAAAGAATTGGTAAATTTATTGGCTAAATCCCCCAATGATATTGAGGCTTTGGAAATTTTATCAGAAGTATATTTGTTGAATGACGAAAAAGATAAGGCTTTTGAAATCTTTAAAAAACTAGCAATTATTGCTCCGAATAATGGAAGAATACACTTAACCTTAGCGGACTATTATCGTGAGCAAGGGGATAACATGAAGTCCTTTGAAGAGTTGAAATTGGCTTTTAAAAGCACAAAATTAGGAGTTGATATTAAAGTGCGAGTTTTGGTTTCGTATTTTCAGCTGCTTGCTGTAAATGACATTATGCGAGAGCAGGCTTATGCATTGGCAAAATTACTAATTGAGGCTCATCCAGCAGAAGTAAAACCCCATGCTGTTTATGCCGATATACTCTACACAGATAATCGCTTTGAGGAAGCTAAAGAGCAGTATTTAGTTGTTTTGGAAAAGGATAAAACGAAAAGCCAAGTATGGAGCCAAGTTTTATTTATTCAAGCTGAACAAAATGATTTTGAAGGGATGCTTAAAACGAGTGATGAGGCTTTGACTTACTTTTCAACCGATCCGTTGTTTTATTATTTCAATGGCGTTTCTAACAAACGGTTTAAGCATTATCCTGAAGCAATTTCAGCATTGGAAATGGGGATTGAATTCATCATTGACAATGATATGTTATTGTTAGAATTTTACTCTTCATTAGCCGACTTGCATCATGCAACAGGAGATGATAATCTTTCCGATTCCTTGTATGAAAAAGTATTAAGCATGGATGCTGAAAATGTGTTGGTGCTTAACAATTATTCATACTACCTTTCTGTGCGAAAAATCAAGTTAGAAAGAGCAAAAGAAATGTCATTGAAGTGCAATGAGTTGGAAAAGGACAATGGTACCTATCAGGATACTTATGCTTGGATTTTGTATGAACTTAAGGAGTATGTAAAGGCAAAAGAATGGATGTTAAAAGCACTAACGAATGGTGGGGATAAAAGTGCTGTTGTGGTAGAACATTATGGCGACATTCTATATCAATTAGGAGATGTTGAGAGTGCAATTTCCCAATGGAAAAAAGCAAAAGAATTAGGAGAGGCAAGCAAATTTTTGAATCAGAAAATAGAAGAAGGGAAGCTTTATGAATAAGTTATTGTCATATTTTTTTTTAATTCTTATCCTAAGCTCTTGCACAACTAAGGTACGAGAGATTGATTATTCTAAAGCGCCAAAAAATGCAAAGGAATTAATTGCAAGAGTGAACTCAAAAAATAAAATTCCTGAATGGCTAGCCTTAAAAGGAAAGGTAAATCTGATTAAGGACGAGAGGGATGTAACCCTAAATATCAACATTAAATTCAGAAAGGATAGTATTGTTTGGGCCTCTATTAGCGCTCCGTTTGGCATTGAATTATTCAGGACTATGCTTACTAAGGATTCGGTATATTATATCAATTGGACGAATAAAACCTATTTTAAAAAGCCAATTTCACACATTTCAACTTTTTTAAAAGCGGATATTTCATTTAAGGAAATTCAAGAAATGATAACGGCTAATGCTAGTATTTTGAAAAAAGCATATAAATTTAATTTTGTTGAAGATAGATTTGAATTGAGGGATAAGCAGGCTACCTATAAAGTGTCTGCTGATTTGTATAGAATATTAAATGCAAGTATTCTTCGTGGGGATAATGAATTAATTTATGAGTTTTCGGACTTTACAGATGAGGCTGAATTTATTTTCCCAAAGGAGTTTAAGCTAAAAGTAAAGTCAGTTGAAAACTTTGAAGTAGCATTAACTTACTCCAAAATAGTTTTTAATGAAAAACAAAAACTGCATTTTAAAATACCAAGTTCCTATGTTGAGGCTAAATAAATACACCCTTTTCTTTATTGGGGTTTTGCTAAGTTTCTCAGCCTTTTCTCAAACTAAGGAAGAGCTTAAAAAACAAAAGTCGAGCATTGAGAAGGAAATTAGTTATACCACTGATTTATTAAATAAGACCAAGGCTAATAAAACTAAATCTTTAAGTTATTTGAAGGTGTTAGATAAGCAAATCAACAATAAAGAGCGCTTATTGCAGACTTTGAATATTGAGATAAGTTTATTGAATAAGCAAATTCGAAAAACAGAGAAATCTATTATTAATACTGGGCAATCCATTGTTGCTGAGCAGGATAACTTGGAGCTGCTAAAAAGTGAATATGCAAAGATGATTTTTGCATGCTTTAAGAAGAAGGGTAATCGTAATGATTTGATATTTATTATTTCTGCTGAAGATTTTAATCAGGCGTACAAGCGCATAATTTACTTGAAACAATATGCCTCTTTTCGAAAAAATCAAGCCGAAAAGATTACTGAAAGCCAAAAGGAGTTAGAAAGAAAAAAAATTGATTTAAATGCTCAGAAAAAGCAACTTATATCAGAGTCAGCATCAAAAAAAGAATTAGTTGGGGCTAAGAAAAATGAGTTAAATACGATTAGCGATACTAAGCAGGAAAAACAAGAGCTAGTTAATAAGTTAAGCAAGTCCGAAAGGTTGTTCAAAAAACAATTGAAAGCCAAACAAAAGAGAGCAAAAGCCCTGGATGATGAAATTCGTAAGATAATTGAAGAAGAAATTCGCAAAGCTAGAGAGGAAGCGGAAAAGAAAAATAAAGGATTTTCGTTAACTCCTGAAGCAATGGCTTTATCGTCAGAATTTAATAATAATAAAGGAAAACTTCCTTGGCCTTTAGCAAAAGGTGTAATTGTGCAGGGGTATGGCAAGCAAAAGCATGCTGTTTTTGCTGGGATAGAAACATTTAATAACGGAATTGATATTGCGACAGATAAAAATACGAGTGTAAGGGCTATTTTTGACGGTACTGTTAGTAGAATATTTTTTATTAAGGGTGAGGGAAAAGCAATTTTAATGAATCATGGTGAGTATTTTAGTGTGTATTCAGGGTTGAAAGAGGTAAGCGTAAAAGTGGGTGATAAACTACTTGCTAAGGAGAAAATAGGTGTTGTATTCACCCAAGAAATAGAAGAAAAAACAGAATTGCATTTTGAAATTTGGAAGGGTTATGATAAACACGACCCATCTAAATGGTTATATAAGGCCTATTAAATCAAAATGCATAAATTTGCATATTCATTTTAACAATTAAAATTATGACATCCGCAATATTATTAATGATCGGCCCTTGGCAAATTGTACTTATTGTTTTGGTTTTTTTATTAATGTTTGGAGGTAAAAAAATTCCAGAATTAATGAAGGGGCTAGGAAAAGGTATGAAAGAATTCAAGGAGGCAACTAAGGACTTGAAAGAAGATAATAAAGAAGATTAATACCTTTAAGCATTGACAAATTTCAGATCCTTTGATGAGGTGCAAAACGCACTTTCATCCGCAACTACTAATTGCGTAGAAATTACTCGTTCCTACCTTAACGCTATTACTGAAAATCAGCATTTAAATGCTTTTGTTGAGGTGTATACTGTTGAGGCATTGCGACAAGCTTTAGTTGTTGATGAAAAGCTAAAAAAGGGTACTGCAGGTAAGTTGGCAGGAATGGTGATTGGTATTAAAGATAACCTATGTTATCAAAACCATAAAGTATCTGCTGCATCCAAAATTTTAGATGGTTTTGAATCTTTATTTAGTGCAACCGTTATTGACAGGTTATTAGCTGAAGATGCAATAATTATTGGTCGTTTAAATTGTGATGAATTTGCAATGGGTTCCGCTAATGAAAATACAATTTACGGTACCGTAAAAAACCCAATAGACAACACAAAAGTAGCTGGAGGAAGTTCAGGAGGGTCAGCAGCAGCAGTAGCAGCAGGGCTTTGTTTGGCAGCATTAGGAAGTGATACTGGAGGGTCAATTAGGCAGCCAGCAGCATTTTGCGGTATTGTTGGTTTAAAGCCTACTTATGCACGTGTTTCCCGTTATGGATTAATTGCTTATGCCTCTTCATTCGACCAAATAGGACCCTTAACAAATACTGTTGATGATGCTGCATTATTATTAGAGGTAATTGCGGGTGCGGATGAGTTTGATAGTACAGTTTCCACAAGGAAAGTTGATGAGTATTCCAAAGCAAGAATAGATAATAAGCCTAAGCGAATTGCCTACATAAAAGAATGCTTGGAAAGTAAAGGGTTGGACCCAGAGATAAAGCAATTGATAGAAACTAAAATTGCTGAGTTGAAAGAACAAGGGCATGTTGTTGAGCCTATTTCTTTTCCTTATTTGGATTATTTAGTCCCTACTTACTATGTAATTACCACAGCTGAGGCCTCTTCTAATCTTGCTCGTTTTGATGGTGTACATTACGGATATAGAAGTGAAAGCATTACTGATTTAGAAGGTACTTATATCAATAGTAGGACAGAAGGATTTGGTGAAGAAGTAAAAAGAAGAATCATGCTAGGAACCTTTGTGTTGAGTACGGGATACCATGATGCTTATTTTACTAAAGCACAAAAGATAAGACGACTAATTCAAGATAAAACCAATGAGATGTTTGAGGATTATGATTTTGTAATCTCTCCAACAACTCCTCATACTCCTTTTGCAATAGGTACAAAAAATATCGACCCAACTATTATGTATTTGGAGGACATTTTTACGGCACAAGCAAATCTTGCTGGTAACCCAGCTATTTCAATTCCTTTAGGGAAGCATTCGAATGGCCTTCCTATCGGATTACATTTAATGGCGGATAATTTTAAAGAGGCAGATTTATTAGGATTTTCGAGACATTTAAGTAAAAAAGTATAATCACTATCTTTGTGCTATGAAGCGACTTCTTTTTATAGTATTTCTTTTGTTTTCATGTAGTATTTTTTCACAAAACAATTTTCCTTATAAGGTAGGTGAGTATGCTGCCTATAAAGTTTCTTTTGGTCCAGTTTGGGTGGGTTATGCCGATTTGGAAATTACAGAAATCACAAATCTAAACGATAAGCCAAGTTTTCATGTTATTGGTAAAGGAAAAACAGCTCCTTTTTTTGATTGGTTTTTTAAGGTGCGTGATGTTTATGAAACTTTTATTGATACCTCTACTCTACTCCCAATTGAGTTTAATAGAGCAGTAAATGAGGGTGGGTATTTAATTAATCAGCAATATAGGTTTAACCATAAGGACAGTAATGTGGTAACTAAAGACAGCTCATTTTTTATCCCCACTAATGCCCAAGATATGCTTTCGGCATTATTTTATGCCCGAACTTTTAAGAAGGAAAACATACTTGATGGAAATTCTTTTTATGTTCCTATTTTTATGGATGATGAAAATTATTATTTGGAAATAAAATACTTGCAGAATGAAATTGTAGATACAAAATGGGGTAAAGTAGATTGCATGGTTTTCCAACCAAAAATGCAAGAAGGTAGAGTTTTTGAAGATGGAGAAGAAATGAAAATTTGGATATCGGATGATGCTAATCATCTGTTGTTAAGGGTGGAAACTAAGGTGTGGGCAGGTGCAATAAAAGCAGTGTTGGACGACTATAAAGAATTGAAATATCCATTGTTAATTATTGAAGAATAATTATCATTACAGAATAACTTAAAGAAGTAAATTAGCGGTATGAAAAAATGGTTTGGAATACTAGTAATGGGGACTGCATTACTGTTTATGTTAAAGAACATAAATAAAGGTAAAGAGGAGGCTGAAAAGATAGAAGTTGTTCAAGAAGTTATAGAGCCTTCTTATGAATACAATATTCTTTTAGACTCTTTTCATGTTACAAAGGGTATTGTTAAAAGTGGTCAGACAATGGGAGAGATTTTATATTTGAATCATATTGATCATCCAGAAATTAATTCAATCGTAAAAAAATCCAAGGGCATTTTTGATGTAAGGCGGGTGAATGCAGGTAAAAAATATACAGTTGTTTGTGCTGCTGATTCAACTGAAAAGGCTCAATATTTTATTTATGAGATTGATGCAACAAACTATGTTGTGTTTGATTTAAGAGGAGAGATTGAAGTTTACAAAGGGAAAAAACCGGTAACTGTAAAATTAAAAACTGCTTCAGGAACCATAAAATCTTCTTTATGGATGACAATGGAAGAGCAAAAACTAAGCCCTAAATTAACAGCTGAACTTTCAACCATTTACGCTTGGACAATTGACTTTTTTAAGATTCAGAAAGGAGATGGTTTTAGGGTGTATTATGAAGATAAATATATTGATGGCGAGTACATTGGTATCGGTAGGCTTTTAGCGGCAGAGTTCACTCATAAAGGACAAGATTTCTATTCGTTTTATTATAAAGAAAATGAGAATTTTGGCGATTATTATGATGATGAAGGGAAAACCTTGCGTAAAGCATTTTTAATGGCTCCAGTGGACTATAAGCGTATTTCCTCCCGCTATAGCAAAAGAAGAAAACATCCTGTAACAGGAAGGTGGAAAGGACATTTTGGTACGGATTATGCAGCCGAAAGAGGAACTCCTATTTGGTCCACTGCAAACGGAACAATTATTGCAGCAACTTACACCAAGAATAATGGGAATTATGTAAAAGTAAGGCATAACGGGACCTATACAACTCAGTATTTACACATGTCAAAAATAAAACCTGGGATACGAAAAGGCGTATATGTGAAGCAAGGGGATATTATCGGTTATGTTGGGAGTACTGGTTTGGCAACTGGGCCTCATGTTTGTTATCGCTTTTGGAAACACGGAAAACAGGTTGATCCTTTTAAACAAAAACTACCGCCTGGCGACCCTATCAAAAATGAAAATAGGGAAGCTTACATGTTAGCAAAAGATAGTTTAATGCAAATCCTGATGAATTAAAAATGCAATGAAACCTGAAAAAAGCATATTAAAGCAGCTACTTGTTCTCCTCTTTGTTATGTTCTTTTTTTTGGTAAATGCACAAAACCCTTTTATTGAAAATAAAGGGCAATTTCCTAAACAGGTAATCTCAAAAACTAATCTTCCTTCTGGTGCCTTATTTATTGAAGGGGCAAAACTTACTTATGCTTTTTATGATGGCAAGCAATTAGCCAATATTCATGACGGATTAGCCACTAATAACCGTGTAGATGCACATGCCTATTCTGTTTCATTTTTAAATGCAAATTCAGATGTCGCTACTACACTTAAAGGGGAGAGTAAATTTTTTGAGAATTATTATCTAGGCGATAAGTCAGCTTGGGTTTCAGGTGTTAAATCCTACAGAAAGCAGGTTCAAAAAAATATTTATGAAGGGATTGATTTGCATTTTTATGTGAATGACGATAAGTTAAAATACGAATTGCACCTTGCTGAAAACAGCAATGAAAAAGTAATTAAATTGCGCTATGCCGGAGCAAGTAACCTGACTATTGATAACGGAAACTTGCGTGTAAAAACATCTGTAAATAGCACACTTGAATACCAACCTTACGCTTACCAAATTATAAATGACATTGAAGTTGAGGTAGTATGCATTTATCGTTTAAAAAGGAATATTCTGTTCTTTGAGTTCCCAAATGATTACAATAGAAATTATCCTTTAGTGATTGACCCTATCTTGGAATTCTCCACTTATTCAGGCTCAACTTCTGATAATTTTGGGTATACGGCTACCTATGATAATTTTGGGTTTCTGTATAGCGGAAGTACCTCTTTTGGAGTAGGATATCCTACTACCTTAGGGGCTTATCAGCTTAATTATGCCAATGCTGCTGGAGGTACTGATGTTGCGATTACTAAGTACGATACTAGCGGAACAACAAGAATTTATTCTACTTATTTGGGCGGAGAAAAAGATGAGTTACCCCATAGTATGATCGTGAATAGTGCAAATGAGTTATTCATTTTTGGAACTACTGGTTCGGCTGATTTTCCGACTACTTCATCAGCTTATGATATTACTTTTAATGGCGGTCCAGCTTTTTCCCCTTCAGGAATTGGAGTTAGTTTC
>JBLGCF010000025.1:0-12860 GCA_047617145.1 Thalassomonas sp.
TGAGAATTATAATACACATGCGGAAGTTGAGAGTATTGCAATTAATGATGTTTACAACAGAACAGATATTACAATTGGGTTAGGTTTTAAAGTAGCACAAGGAGCTATGTTTAAAGCTGATTACCAAATTAAATCTAATGCTGGATCTGATCAAAAATCTGGACAGTTTAATTTTGGGATAGCTATTTTATTCTAAATAAGTTTTAGTTAATGTATTTTATAAAAAATATTAGCAAAGCAGTTTCTTTAATAGTGACTGTTTTGCTATTTCTTTCATTTACTACAATTTATATGTTAAGCGCTAAGGATTGGAAGAAAATCGAAAAAAATGCAAAGATTATATTCAATACTGACGCGCTTAATTTTTCTGAAATTGAAAGCATTCCAAACCTTGGAGCAACTCGCTTTTTTAAAATAGATGACTTAGGATATTTAGCTTTTGATCAAGCTCCCTCTAAATTTCATAAGTTTGAATACTATATTATTTTTAGCAATAAAGGAGAAATTCTAAAAGTAGAAGTGCTTAATTACAATGAAAATTATGGTGTTGAAATCTGTAATAAAAGGTGGTTGAAACAATTTAAATATATCAATACAAGTTCTTTTCTCACCTTTAATAATAGCATTGATGGTATATCAGGAGCAACACTTTCCGTGCAGAGCATTAGTGCTTATAGCTGGAGAGCAACTCAAAAGTTAAAAACCTACCTACAACTGAAATAATTTATTACTTTTGGTTTCATGACCAAAGATTATTTTTCAGATCTCACCCCTGAGGAAATTCATATTCTAAAAAATAAAGGGACAGAAGCCCCTTTTACAGGAGAATACAATGAACATTTTGATGCGGGTATTTTTATTTGCCGGGCTTGTGAAAATCCATTGTACGAATCCAATACAAAATTTAATTCTGATTGTGGCTGGCCTTCATTTGATGATGAAATTGAAGGGGCAATTACTCGTTATGAAGATTTAAGTGGGGGCAGAATTCGTACAGAAATTTGTTGCAAAAAGTGTGATGGGCATTTAGGACATGTTTTTGCTGGCGAACAGATTACTGAAAAAGATACACGCCATTGTGTTAATTCCTTGAGCATACGATTTAAACCTTATTCTCAATTGCAAAAAGCCACTTTTGGAGCAGGTTGTTTCTGGTCAGTTGAAAAATTATTTAAAGCTACTGAAGGAGTCTATCTTGCAAGTGTAGGTTATATGGGGGGTGATACTGATATGCCAACTTATAATCAGGTATGTAGTGGTACGACCAATCATGCGGAGGTGGTTGATCTTTATTTTAATACTGAAAAAGTAAGCTATATAAGTTTGCTTAATCTGTTTTGGGAAAACCATAATCCAACCACAGTTAATAGGCAAGGCTTAGATAGCGGAACGCAATATCGCTCAGTTGTTTTTTATCATAATGATCAGCAACAAAAAGAGGCAGAGCAATCAAAAAGAGAACAACAAGCAAGTTGGGAAAATGAAATTGTAACTCAAATACTTCCTGCCTCAGCTTTTTACAGAGCAGAAGAATATCATCAGAATTATCTGAATAAAAATAACCTAGGAAGCTGTGGCGTTTAGGTTTTTAGGCAAGTGAATACAAAAGGTAGTTCCTACTCCTTTTTCGGATTGCATTACAAAAATACTTCCCTTATGATATTCTTCAATTATTCGCTTGGATAAGGAAAGACCTAAGCCCCATCCTCTTTTTTTTGAAGTTACTCCAGGCTTAAATATATTTTTAAGAATAGAGCGATCAATACCACCTCCTGTATCTGCAATATTTAGGATTAGATTATTAGCATCCTCAGTAATTGAAATTTTTATTTCTCCTCTTCCCTTCATTGCGTCCGCTGCATTTTTCACCAAATTTTCAACTACCCACTCAAGCAATATACTGTTGATGGGGATAATAATTTCTTTATCAGGAAAGTCAAGGGTAAATAAAGTATTTACTGGCATTCGTGATTTTAGGTACTCAACTGATTGTCTTATTAAGTGAACAACATCTACTTTTTGTAAATCAGATTTTGAGCCAATTTTTGAAAAACGATCAGTAATTGTTTCTAACCTTTTAATGTCCTTTTCCATTTCATACACCATGCTTTCGGTTCCTTCTTTTTCTTTTAGCAATTCTATCCATGCCATTAATGACGATAAGGGTGTTGCTATTTGGTGGGCTGTTTCTTTTGCCATTCCTGCCCATACCTTATTTTGTTCTGATTTTCGGCTTGCACTAAACATAAAATAGGCGATAAACATAAATAAACCAATAAAACCTAATTGATAAATTGGGTAGTACCTTAATTGATAAAGCAATGCTGAATCCTTGTAGTAAATCCATTGTTTATCTCCAAGAATATTAATTTCAATAGGATCTTCTGTTCCTTCTCTTATTTGGGTTAGCTCTTTGCGGAGGAAGGATTTCGTGATTTCTTGCTCTTGGATTAATCCTAAGGTTAATAAAAAACTATCAATTTTGCTGTAATAATTGAAATTTCTATGCTCTAAAATACTATCGCATTCATCCACTAATATAACAGGTATATTCCTGTTTTCTGAAATTACTTTAATGGCTAAAGAGTAATCTCCTTCACCAGCGATACTAACTAAATGTTTTGTTGCGTGCGCCCAAAGTTCAATTTTTTTTCGCTCCTCTTTTTTTAATTCTTTTACTAAGCGATTAGTTACAAAAATGGAAGATATTCCAATTATAATTGCAAAACCTAATAGGGTAAATTTCCATTTTTGTTTTTTAGAATATATATCCATATTTACTTTGTTTAGTTGTTATTCATCATCCCATTCAATGATAACATCTTGCCCTTGTTCTTGTTTTTCTTGTTCCTTAGTTTGTAAAATATCTTCTTGAATGATATTTGTAATTGTTTCTTTTTCTTTCTTAATTCCTTTCTCTACATCTTCCCTGAATCGTATTCCATCAAATGAGACGCTAGGGTCATCCGAATTCCCGGTCATCTTAAAATAGATGGTGTTAAATATCTTCCCGTTTTCTTTTACCTCCCCAAATTCAGATTTTTTAATCTGAGTATTTTTCTTCCGGAATTTGGTTGACATTAGCTCTGAAAGTAAGAGTTTAATTCGGTAATCTATTTCTTGTTCAAAGGTATGAGTTCCTGAAATAAAAACCGATAATGCTGATGATTTTATTTCCATTGTAGGGATTGTAATTATACTATTGTCAATTTCAATGGTATTCTCTAAGGTAGAGAATTGTACTTTTTTTAAGTCATCAAGGCTTACATAATCCGATAGGCTTTCAAGGGGTTTGAATTGTATCAATTCTCCTTTTTCAATAACTAAATGCGACTTTACTTTTAGTTGTTCTTCTTCAAAAATAAAACCAGGCTTCCAAGTAGCTTGCATTTGTATTTCAGCAGTACCAATACCTTTAATATGCTCTGCTGTAATAAAATCTTGTTTAAAATTATCAAAGGCCAAAAAGGCATTGCGGATATTTAATTCTTTGAGGTTAATTTGAGAAAATAAAGTTAGTTTTTTATTTACTGATTCATAGAATTTGAAATTTCCAGCTATATTTCCGTTTAAGCTATTAAGCCTCATGCCCTCTCCGGTAAGGGTTTGGTTTTTATAGGCTAATTCCCCTGTATTTTCTGAAGAAATAAAGTCGTTATAACTAAAGGTTGTTATGTTAGTATTTAAGCTTGTGCTAATCCAAGTAGGTAAAGTTCCAGTGCTTTCTCCCTCCGATAAATCTTTTAAGGTAAGGATTTCTTCAAACTTTATATAAGTTGAATTTAGGTTTCCAGTAACATCAATTCTTCCTCTCTTATGTAGAATATAGGCAATTAAATCAGTTATATTTCCTGTAAAATTAAGGTCGCTATCAGCAATTGTAATTGCACTGTTTTCTACTTCAATTATATTATTTTTAAATGTACAATCAGCAGTTTTAAAATTAAACTCTAATGGAAAATTTTTATAGGTAAATTGAGCATCTTTAAAGTTGGCCTTGGTGTTATGGTTAGCAGCTAAAAAATAGTTTTTAAACCTACTGTCAAACGAAATATACCCTGAATATTTGGTGTTGGCTATTAATTCCCCTTGCAAATTAAAAAAGGGTGAGTCTTCAAAATAATGGTTGATTTCAGCCAAATCCCAACTTGAATTTAGGTTAGCTGTTAAGTAGTATTTATTTAGATTTTGAATGCTAAAATCTCCTTTTAGGTAACCGTTTTCTGTTTTTGAAGCAAAGTTACTAATGCTTATTTTTGTATCACGAAAATTCTTTTGTTCACCATTATTTATTGTTGCACTAAGGCTAATATTTTTTAAAATAAAAGGACGGCTTTTCAGCTTAAAATTCCCTTTCGTAATGCTGCAAACCATATCAAGATTCGGATTATTTCCTTTCTGAATTAATCCTTTAACATTCCCAGAACAACTTACAATTCCATTAGCATCAAAAGAACGATAGATAGATTTGAGATGCTCAGGCGTATGGTTGATTATATTAGATAGCTCTTGTCCTTCACAAGCAAAATTTAGATCAATTGTAGTGCCCTTAAAAATACCGCCAAATAAATCAGCTGATACATTTTCAATAAGAATTGTAGTCCCTTTCCGAATAAGAATACTATCTGTTTTAAGTGCAATTGAAGCGTGTAAGTTTACTTGCTTTTTATGTATATAGTCTCGGTTGTGAATGGCTAATTTTTCAGCAAATAACTTAGCATCTATGTTTATAATTTCTCCATTAAGGCTAAGTGTAGTTTGTTCGGTTTCCCAACTAATTGCGATATTATTACTGTTAAATTTAAGGTGAGTATTGAGTAATATTATGTTGTTTAGGCTTAGGTTGTTTTTAGTGTTTTCATTTGTTTTGAAAATAGCAAAATTGGGTTGGTTATCACTATTGTATTTTATATTTATTATACCATTGTCAACTATCACTCTTTTAATATCAACATTCCCTAATACAATGTCAAAAATACTGAGTTCAATATAAGCTGCTTTTGCAAAAAATAAAGTGTCATTGTCAAATCCTTCTTTTTCAAATGCAAGTAAATTAGTTATTTTTACGGATGCAGAAGGAAACTTTTCATATAAACTAAAGGCAACATCTCCTAATTGTAGTTTGGAAGTTATTTGCTCTTGGATTTTGTTGACTACCGTTTTTTCAACCCTATCGCTAAAAAAATAGGTAATAACAAATCCTGAAATTAGTAAGAGTAAACTAATTCCTAAAATGATTTGAAAAATGTGTTTAATAAATTGTTTCATTCAGTCGATAAAAATACGATAATCAAAACAATAACGAAAGACTTTAGCTTATGGTATATACTAAAGCCTTCTTAAGATGTTTATCTCGTCTTGAGTAAGATGACGGAAATGTTTTCTTGGTAAATCCTTTTTGGTTAATCCTCCTAAAAATACTCGGTCAAGCTTAATAACTGTATAGCCAATTTTCTCAAACACCTGTTTTACTAATTTAATTCCGCCATTACTATTTTCTACTCCTACCTCATTTTTATCCTTTCCGTTTATATAGGATATTAAATCAAGTTTGATAGTTCTGCCATTCATAAAAACACCTTCACGAATATTTTCCAAATGAATTTGACTTAGGTTTTTATCCAATGTAATTTGGTAAATTTCTTTTACATTCTTTTTTGAACCTCCAATTTTTTTAGCCAAGTCAGTATCGTTTGTGAAAAGCAATAAGCCTGTTTCAGCTTTATTTAACTTATCTACTGGATAGACTCTTTCCTTGCAAGCTTGTTTTATTAACTGCATTACGGACACAGTGTTCGACCCTGAATCAATTCGTCCAGAGTAATTTTTTGGCTTGTTTAAAAGTATGTATCTTGGGGTATCCGATTTCAATCTTTGCCCATTAAACTTTACTTCATCAGTTTGGCTTACTCGAAATCCCATTTCGGTAACTCCTACGCCATTTACTGTAACTACTCCAGCTTCAATAAATTTATCAGCTTCTCTTCTGCTGCAAATTCCTGCATTAGCAATAAATTTATTCAATCTCATTTTTCCGTCCTGTACAGATTTTTTTTCATTCTGCCTAGTACGAAATGATGATTTTGCTTTAGGGTTTGTTTTTTCGCTAAAGTCTCTTCTGGTTTTCCCTTCTCTTCTCATCTTGAAAATTTTTGCAAAGATACTTAAAAAGCATTGGGAATATGTTCTATTTGCGTTCCATCTTTTCCAATGATAATGCTTAGTACATCAAATCTGATTTCAGCTTCAGTTGGGTATTGTTCCAAATAGCCTTCAGCAGCATCTTTATACAGTGCAATTTTCTTTTTATCAATAGCTTCTTCTGGTTTACCGAATTTTTTACTGCTTCTGGTTTTTACTTCTATAAAAACAAGAAATCCATCTTTTTTAGCAATAACATCTATTTCAGCTTTTTGAAAACGCCAATTTGTTTCCAGAACAGAAAAGCCATCTTTTTGCAAAATCATAAAGGCAATAAGCTCTCCTTCCTTACCTAATTTATTGTGCTTTGCCAATTCCTAGTTTAGGATTATTTTCTTTTCTACACTACCATCATCATAGATATAAAATAAAGGACTATTGCTTATTGTATTAGCATTTCTTCCAAGCATATCAGTAATGCGAATAAGTTGTTTATTTCTTGTATTTTCTTCTGAAATTGATGTAGTATTATTACACGGCAGTAAAGGAAATAAGAAATCACTTGTAAAATCTATTGCCTGTATAAATTTAGGATTACTATTCCCATATGCAGCCCATGTGTGCCCTTCCCCAGAAAATATTAATTTATCATTTAATAGTCCAACAGCATCTGCTCTTGGATGCATTTCTCCTGAACCGCATAGAGTAAGAATTGCTGAATTATTCATGCCTGGCCCACAATTATAATTTACAGTCAGATCAGTAGTTCCCTGAACACTAACTAATGGTTCATCATTTGAATCTATCCAATTAACATTATTTATGCCTCCAGCAAAACTTATAACACCCTGTACTTCTGAAGTGTATCCAATATTTCCTGCATCTCCTTCAAGGTCACCACCAATTGTTGAAACAAGATTTTGTGCATTTATTGGAGATGTTGGTAAATCTGAAATTGCATCAATATAGGCCAAGTGTACAGCTATTACCCCACCAGCAGAATAACCTCCAACAAATATTGTATTAGGATCAATTGCATATGAATTTCCATTAATATCATAATCTTTTCGAAAAAAACGAATTGCAGATTTTGCATCAGCTACTGCCTTTAAAACAGTTCTATATTGCTCTTCTTGACTTAATAAAAATGATAGCACATCTGATAATCTGTAGTTTAGGGAGGCCGTAACATATCCTCTTTTTGCCATACTTTCACAGAAATCTACACAATCATTTGTTGTTTTATCGCCAGCCGTAAAAGAACCCCCATGCATATATAGAATTACAGGCCTGTTTGTTGCGGTATCCCCATTTGCAGTATAGATATCCATTTTATGCTCATTGTCAGTATAAACATCAGAATAGTTTACTTCAGTAACAGTAACCGAACTAAAAATTTCAGTTTGATATCTTCCATCACACTGAGCAAATGTTAAAGCACTAATAAAAGTTAAGGTAAGTAGGGTAAATAATTTTTTCATAGGATTATATTTTAAGTGGCTAATATAACAGTTATTATGCATGCATAGTAATTATTATTGCTTTAATTTTTCTAATTGTTGTTCAATTTTCTCATCTTCAATTTTATTGAATAAATGAGTTGCAGGATTGATTTTATGGTTGTCATTAATAATGATTCCTCCAGCACCATCCCAAGTCAGATTACTAAGGTTCAATAGTCTTTTTAATTTTTCGGATGAAAAGGGCATGAAAGGTTCAGATAATACAGCCAAAGAAGCTGAAATCTGCATGGAAATATTCATAATAGTTTCTGTTCTTTTTTCGTCAGTCTTTTTCAATTTCCAAGGTTCAGTATCTGCTAAGTACTTATTTCCTAAACGCGCTAAATTCATCAATTCCCCCAATGCCTCACGGAAACGATATTTTTCAATAGAATCAGCAATTTTATCAGGAAATCCTTTTAGTTTTTCCAAAACTTCTTTATCGCAAGCATCTAGCGTATTGCAAGCAGGGACTTCACCTTCCCAATATTTATTAGTTAAGACAACCACACGGTTAATGAAATTTCCAAATATGGCAACTAATTCATTATTGTTCCTAGCCTGGAAATCAGCCCAAGTAAAATCAGTATCCTTACTTTCAGGAGCTGTGGCGCAGAGTGCGTAACGCAAGGCATCTTCTTGTCCTTTAAAGTCCTCCAAATATTCGTGCAACCAAATTGCCCAATTACGAGAAGTAGAAAGTTTCTTTCCTTCTAAATTCAAAAATTCATTGGCAGGAACATTAGTAGGTAAAATATAACCTTCATGGGCTTTTAAGATGATTGGAAAAATAATGCAATGGAAAACAATATTATCTTTTCCAATAAAATGAACCAATTCAGTTCCTTCATTTTTCCAGTAATCTTCCCAATTTTTCCCATTATCAGCTGCCCATTGTTTGGTTGCCGAAATATAACCTATAGGAGCGTCCAGCCAAACATAAAGTACTTTTCCATCAGCATCTTTTACTGGGACTTTTACTCCCCAATCCAAATCACGTGTCATGGCACGAGCTTGCAATCCCCCGTCAATCCATGATTTACATTGTCCAATTACTTGACTTCTCCAAGTTTTAGGGTTATGATGATTTTTATCATTCAACTTTCCATCTTCTATCCAATGCTTTAACCATTCTTCATGGTTTTGCATTGGTAAATACCAATGGGAAGTTTCCTTTTTTATTGGTGTGCTTCCACTTAAAGTTGATGTTGGATTAATCAATTCTTCAGGACTAAGTGTTGAGCCACATTTCTCACACTGGTCGCCATAAGCTCCAGCAGAATTACACTTTGGGCACTCACCACTAATGTATCTATCCGCTAAAAATTGTTTATTTTCTTCATCATAAAATTGTTCAGCTGTTTTTTTAGTGAACACATTTTTATCTTCTAGAGTTTTGAAAAAATCTTTTGCTGTTTCATGATGCAATTCATCAGAAGTTCTGTGGTAAATACTAAAGTCAATTCCGAAATCAGCAAATGCTTTCTTATTTATGTTATGATACTTATCTACAATTTCCTGTGGAGATACTCCATCCTTTTTGGCACGCAATGTAATAGCAGCACCATGTTCGTCTGATCCACAAACAAAAGCAACATCATGTCCTTTACCTTTTAAATACCTCACATAAATATCAGCTGGTAAATAGGCTCCGGCTATGTGCCCAATATGTAATGGCCCGTTAGCGTAAGGGAGTGCGGATGTAACTGTGTATCTTTTTGTGCTCATTTCTCTAAGAAAAAATTATTTTCGCAAAGATAAGTTTTACAAATGAATAAACTACATTTATGATAATCCCTAAGAAATTAAGAATTGGTGATAAAATTGGCATTATTTCTACTGCCCGAAAAATTACTTTGGAAGAGTTAAGCCCAGCTATTAAAATGCTTGAAAGTTGGGGGCTTAAAGTCGTGTTGGGAGCCAATTTATTTTCAGAAGATAATCAGTTCTCAGGAACAATACAGCAGAGAAGTGCTGATTTGCAAAGCATGATTGATGACAGAAGCATAAAAGCAATTTTGTGTGCAAGGGGAGGTTACGGAACAGTTCAAATTATTGATACTATTGATTTTTCCAATTTGAAGAATAACCCGAAATGGATTATAGGCTATAGTGATGTTACTGTTTTGCATTCGCATTTGAATAATTTAGGTATTGCAAGTTTGCATGCAACTATGCCCATAAACTTTGAAACAAATACTAAGGAAAGTTTGGATTCTTTAAAAAATGCTCTTTTTGGAAATATGAAAAGCACAACCTGTAAAGTTCATTCGTTTAATAAATTAGGAATAGCAGAAGCGGAGGTTGTAGGAGGGAATTTATCTATTTTATACAGTTTATTGGGCTCTGATTCGGATGTGAATACGGATGGTAAAATATTATTTATTGAGGATTTGGATGAATATCTATATCATATTGACAGGATGATGATCAACCTGAAACGCAATGGAATATTTACAAAACTAAAAGGATTAATTGTTGGAGGAATGAGCGATATGAATGACAATGCTATTTCCTTTGGTAAAACAGCTAAAGAAATAATTTTAGAATATACTAAAGACTATGATTTCCCAATTTGTTTTGGCTTTCCTGCAGGGCATTTGGACGATAATAGGGGTATAAGATTAGGTGTGAAGTCGGTATTGGAAATAAATGAAAATGGCGTAAGTTTGTCGCAAGAACAAAATTGAATATGAGTTTAGAAAAATATTTTGCTCCTTTTAGAGAACAAGTTGTTGGGAGAGAACAAACCTTTGCCTCTCCTTTTGGAGAGCAAAGAATTATTTATGCTGATTGGACAGCTAGTGGTAGAATCTATAAAGGAATTGAGGATAAATTAAGAGATGAGATTTTCCCTTTTGTAGCCAATACGCATACTGAAACTTCAACTACAGGAGCTACCATGAGCTTAGCTTTTCATGAAGCTACACATATTATTAAAAATCATATTGGTGCGAATGATGATGATGTGCTTATTTCAGGTGGTGCAGGAATGACTATGTTAGTGAATAAATTTCAAAGAATTCTAGGATTAAAAATACACGAGAAATATAGAGACCAGATAGAAATTAAAAATCGTCCAATTGTTTTTGTAACGCATATGGAGCATCATTCTAACCAAACTTCTTGGTTAGAAACTATTGCGGAAGTAGCTTTAATTCCGCATACAAAAGAAGGGCATATTGATTTGGTAGCTTTCCAGCCTTTGTTGGATAAGTATGCTGATAGAAAACTAAAAATTGCTGCAGTAACTTCTTGTTCTAATGTTACGGGTGTGTTTACTCCTTACTTTGAAATTGCTGAAATAATTCATAATAATGGAGGACTTTGTTTTGTTGATTTTGCTTGTTCAGCTCCTTATATTGATATTAATATGCATCCTAAAAATCCTAAACAAGAGTTGGATGCAATTTATTTTTCTCCACATAAATTTTTAGGAGGACCTGGAGCAACAGGGATTTTAGCTTTTAAAAAGGAATTATATATAAACAACGTCCCTGATAATCCTGGGGGAGGAACAGTTGATTGGACAACCCCCTGGGGAGAGCATAAATATGTAGATGATATTGAAGCAAGAGAAGATGGAGGTACCCCCGCATTTTTACAAACCATAAAAACAGCATTAGCTATTCAGCTAAAGGAAAAAATGGGCGTGCAAAACATTTTAGACAGAGAACATGAATTACATAAAATTGTTTGGAGCAAATTTTCTGAATTAGAAAACGTACATGTTTTAGCTAAGAATTCAGCTGAACGCCTAGGGGTTTACTCTTTTTATATTGATGATTTGCATTTTAATTTGGCCGTACAGTTATTGAATGATAAATACGGTATACAGGTAAGAGGAGGTTGTTCTTGTGCAGGAACCTATGGTCATATTTTATTGGATGTAGATGCTGACCAATCCTCCTCGATTACTTCAAAAATAAATGATGGCGATTTAACTTCAAAACCTGGTTGGGTGCGCATGTCAATACATCCTACTATGACAGATGATGAGATGCATTTTATTATGAATGCTATTGAGGATATTGCCAAAAACCATGAGGAATTAGGCAAAGACTACACCTATAATGGAGCTAGTAATGAGTTTGTATATAGGGAAGATGTTTATGCTCAAAAGAATAAAGCAAGAGCTAAAAGTTGGTTTAAACTATAACTATTTCTTTAAAACAGTTGGCACTTTAAAGTAGTCAGAATCTTTCTGAGGCGCATTTTTTAATGCATTTTCTTGTGAAACTTCATGCTTAATTTCATCAGTTCGTAAAACATTTACTTCTTCACTTAAGTAAATTAAGGGCTCAATACCTGCTGTATCTAATTCAGATAATTTATCTACAAAACCAATAATCTTATCTAGGTCACCTTTCATTTTTTCAGCAGCTTGTTCATCAAACTTTAGCTTTGCTAGGCGTGATAAATCTTGTATGAGTTTGTTATTTACTTCCATAGGTGTTTAATTGGTCAAAAATAGTGTTGTAAACTGAAGTATTCAAATTTTCAATGCTTTTTTCTGCTAAGCTATTCGGGTCAATTGCTTTATGCACTTTTATGCGTACAATACCAGGTCGCCCTTTAAAGTATTCCTGAGGGAACATACTTTTATTATCAGGAAGAGTAATGGGTATAGTTTTAATATCTTGCTCAATAGCTAAACGAAAAGAGCCATTCTTAAATTTTTTTAAAAACACATCTGCTTTTGGGATTCCTCCTTCAGGAAAAATACACATATTAATTCCTTTTTTAAGTTTATCTCCCGCCTTTAAGAACGCATCATAAGCATCACGTCTATTAGCTCTATGTACTACCACAGTATTATTTTTATAGAAATATCCAAACAAAGGAATTTTAGCAATTTCAGCCTTTCCCATGTATTGTAAAGGAATAGGAAGTACAGCTAAAATAAGAGGTATGTCTAAAGTAGAAACATGATTAGGACAGAATATATATTGTCCCTTTTTGTCTAATTTTTCTTCCCACTCTACTTTAGGAAAAATGAAGGAAAGATAGATAGTAAGTTTAGACCAGTAACGAGTAAGTTTAGCTACAATAATCTCATTTTTCACTATTGCAGTAAAGAAAAATAGGAAAGGTAAAAACAGGATAAATACCAATATAAACATTAGTAAAAACCATATTCGCCAAAGTGAACTTAAAAGATAGCCTATCCATTTCATGGGCACAAAGATAAAAATCCTATTTTTACAACATCAAAAT
>JBLGCF010000026.1:0-12832 GCA_047617145.1 Thalassomonas sp.
CTATATCAATTGGATAGAAGGGGATAACATCATTATAATAGATGCCTATACTATAAAAAATACGGATTCTATTTTGGCATTAGCTGATGGCATAATTCTTACTGGAGGGGAGGATATCAATCCTTTAGAATATAATGACACTATAAATTTGGCAGTGTGTGGTGATATCAATTACCAAAGAGATACGCTTGAAAGAAAACTATTTGATTTTGCATTAAAAAATAAAATTCCATTAATTGGAGTCTGCAGAGGAATGCAAATGATGAATGTTGCATCTGGAGGGTCGCTTTATGGCGATATTCCAACAGAAATTGGTACAACAGTTATCCACCGCAATAATGGAGAGGTGAATCATAAAATAGTATTGCTGGATACTTGTTCTTTAATTTTCCCACTTGATACAGATACTATTATGGTAAACTCTTGGCACCATCAAGGATTAAAAATAATACCCAATAAATTAAGAGTTATTGCTTGTGCTTTTGACGGATTACCAGAAGCTGTTGTAATGGATAAGTCTGAACATCCTTTTATGATTGCGGTTCAATTTCATCCTGAGCGTTTAGGAAAAGATAATAAAATTCATCAGAAAATGAGAGATAGTTTCTATAAGGCAATGGGTGAATAAGATATTTATTTTAATAAATAAATTTTAAACGTTTTTTAAAGCATTCCAGTTATATTTGCAATCCTAAATTATAAATATGTTTCAGGATATTTTGTTTACTTTTTTAATTAGCTTTTCTCCTTTTGGTGAAGCTAGAGCTGGAATACCATATGGTGAGTTAGTTGGATTACCTATTCTTTGGGTATTTGTTATTGGCTTAACTGCGAATTTATTTGTATTCCCGGTTTTTTATAAAGTGATTGAACTAGCAAATAAACATTTATGGAAAAATCCATTATATAAAAGAACAGCAATTTATTTATCTTCAAGAGCAAGAACTAAAACCAAAACTATAATAAAGAAGTATGGAGTTTGGGGCTTGATGGTTTTTGTTATGATACCACTTCCTGTTACTGGAGCTTATATTGGAACAATTGCGGCTTATATTTTTGGAATTAGTTATAGAAAATCATTAATTGCAATTAGTAGCGGCATAACTATTTCATCTACTTTGGTGGCCTTATTCATGTACTTTATATAAGTTTCTTTTATAGGCTGCTAAAAACTAGTAAAAGCAACTAAAATTCTATATTTGCCTTATATATGAAGGGAAAGAAAACAGTACTTATTATTTTAGATGGTTGGGGGCATGGCGATAAAACCAAATCGGATGCTATACACCATGCAAACACTCCTTTTGTTGACTCCCTTTATGCTGATTATCCTAATTGTGAACTCAAAACTTTTGGAGAACATGTAGGCTTACCCAAAGGTCAGATGGGAAATTCGGAAGTTGGTCATTTAAACATTGGTGCGGGTAGAATTGTGTATCAGGATTTAGCAAAAATTAATATTGCTTGTGCCAACAATTCCATTGCTGAAATGGAAAATCTGAAAGCTTCCTTTGCTTATGCAAAGGAAAATAATAAGCATCTTCATTTAATCGGGTTGGTGTCGGATGGAGGAATTCATTCTCATAGAAATCACTTGTATAAATTGTGTGAGTTAGCACAAAAAGAAGGAGTTGAAAAAGTATTCGTTCATGCTTTTATGGATGGCAGAGATTGCGACCCGAAAAGCGGAAAAGGGTTCATTCAAGAATTAGAGCAGAATTTATTTGGAGCGAAAATTGCTTCCGTTTGTGGTAGATATTATGCCATGGATAGAGATGAAAGATGGGAAAGAATAAAGTTGACTTATGATGTGCTTACAAAAGGAACTGGAGAATCTTCTCAAAACTTGGTGGATAGCATCCAGAATTCTTACGATAACGGCATAACGGATGAATTCATTAAACCAATTGTAAGTGTAGATGAAAACGGAAATCTTATTGCAAAAATTCAGGAAGAGGATGCCGTAATTTGTTTCAATTTCCGAACAGATAGATGTAGGGAAATCACCACTGTACTTACGCAAACCAATATGCCAGATTTTGAGATGACTACTTTAAACCTACACTATACTACTCTAACAAATTATGACTCTTCTTACCAAAAGGTAAATGTAATTTACAATAAAGACAACATAAAAAACACTTTGGGAGAGGTGTTGGAGCTAAATAATAAATCCCAAATCAGAATTGCAGAAACTGAGAAATATCCTCATGTTACTTTTTTCTTCTCTGGAGGAAGAGAGGCAGAATTTGTTGGAGAAAAAAGGTTGATGGTAAACTCACCAAAAGTAGCTACTTACGATTTACAACCTGAGATGAGTGCGCCAGAAGTTACTGCAACTATTATTGCAGAATTAGAAAAAGGAGCAACTGATTTTGTGTGTCTAAACTTTGCAAATCCGGATATGGTAGGGCATACTGGCGATTATCATGCAATTATAAAAGCAGTAGAAATAGTAGATAATAGCACTAAGCAAGTTGTTGAAGCAGGATTGAAAAATGATTATGCTTTTATCATTATTGCCGACCATGGAAATGCCGATTTTGCCATAAACCCTGACGGAAGTCCTAATACAGCACACAGCACTAATTTGGTTCCGTGCTTTGCACTTAATACAGGTTTTGAAAAAATAGAAAACGGAAAGCTAGGAGATATTGCCCCTATTATACTTAAAATAATGGGAGTTGAAATCCCAACAGAAATGACAGGAGAAATCCTAATAAAATAAAAAATGGAACACATAAATAATTACATAAACGAAAACAAGGACAGATTCATTAACGAATTAATTGACCTTTTAAAAATACCATCTATCTCAGCTGATCCCGCTTATAGTGAGGATGTATTAAATTGTGCTGATGCAGTAGCAAAAGCAATGACAGCTGCAGGAGCAGATAATATTGAAATTTGTAAAACGGAAGGTTACCCTATCGTTTATGGAGAGAAAATTATTGATGCCAATTTACCAACAGTTTTGGTGTACGGGCATTATGATGTTCAGCCAGCTGACCCTTTAGAATTATGGACAAGCGGACCATTTGAGCCAGTTGTTAAAAAAACGGATATTCACCCAGAAGGAGCAATTTTTGCAAGAGGAGCTTGTGATGATAAGGGACAATTTTACATGCATGTAAAAGCCTTTGAATTGATGATGAATACTAACACTTTACCGTGTAATGTAAAGTTCATGATTGAGGGAGAGGAAGAAGTAGGCTCTGAAAATTTAGGTGTTTTTGTAAAGGCAAATAAGGAAAGGTTAAAGTGTGATGCCATCTTAATTTCAGATACAGGAATTATTGCAAACGATACACCATCCATCACAACTGGACTGAAAGGGCTGAGCTATTTGGAGGTAGAAGTTACAGGCCCAAATAGAGACTTACATTCAGGATTATACGGAGGAGCAGTTGCGAATCCTATCAATATTTTATGTGAAATGATTGCAAAAATGAAAGATGAAAATAATCATATTGCAATTCCAGGATTTTATGATAATGTAATGGAGCTTTCAGCAGAGGAAAGAGAAGATATTGCACGTGCCCCTTTCTCATTAGATAAATACAAAAAAGCATTGGACTTATCGGATGTTCATGGGGAAGAAGGATACACAACAATGGAGCGTACTGGAATTCGCCCAACTTTAGATGTAAACGGAATTTGGGGAGGATATACGGGTGAAGGAGCAAAAACAGTAATTGCTTCTAAAGCCTATGCAAAAATTTCTATGCGTTTGGTTCCTAATCAATCTGATGAAGAAATTACTACATTATTTACTAACTACTTTAAAAGTATAGCACCCAAAAGTGTAAGCGTAACCGTTACTCCTCATCATGGTGGAGAACCTTATGTTTCTCCTACTGATATTCCTGCTTATGTTGCAGCAAGCAAGGCCATGGAAACTACATACGGTAAAAAACCTGTTCCGGTTAAAAGCGGGGGATCTATCCCTATTGTAGCTTTGTTTGAGGCAGAATTAGGTGTTAAATCTATCTTACTTGGTTTTGGTTTGGATTCGGATGCTATCCACTCGCCAAATGAGCATTATGGGATTTTTAATTACCTGAAAGGAATAGAAACAATTCCTCATTTCTTTGCAAATTACACAAAGGCACATTAAACTTCACAGCAATAAGTTTCTCTAAAATCTGTTATTTGTAGAAGTGGTTATTTTTCGCTACTTTTATCCCATACAACACATTTATGAGAGCTTCATTTTATTTACTTGCAATCCTTACTATCTTTTCATGTACTAAAGTAGAACAGGTTATTGTGGATGGGAATACTCATCCTATTGACCCAACTATTGAAAATACGGTAATTGAAAACTATGTAAATAAATTATACATAAGTACGATTGGTCGTGAGCCAACCACAACTGAATTTGATGCAGATTATGGAACTTTAAGAGCATCTAATTTAAGTCAAGAAAGTAGAGAGGAGGTTATTGCTAGTATTCTAACTCAAGAAGAATATTACAATAATTTATTTAAGCTAGAAAGTGCCAATATTTTAAATGGTGTGGATACCGCTATGATAAATGAGAGGTATTATTTGTATAAATACTTTCTGATGAATGCTACTGGTTTTGATAGTATTTATATTGCATATGAATTTGAAAGGTTGTCCGTCCTTAAACAAGCTTTACCTGAGTTAAATGCTGAAATAATTCTAAGTTCAGAGTTGCATAAGCGAATGACAAATAATATCTTTTTTGATGAGATAAATATGGGGACAGAGAACTTTGTAGTGGCTATGTTTCAAAATTTCCTATTACGATACCCAACTCAGGCAGAGGTAGAAAATGCTAAGCTTATGGTAAATGATGGAAATGCAACTGTATTTTTCCAAACTGGAAATGGAAAAGATGATTTTATTAATATCTTCTTTGCTTCTGATGAATATTATACTGGGCAAACAAGTATTCTGTTTAGCCGTTATTTATTCCGTATTCCTACTTCAGAAGAAAGTGTAAATTATAGCTTGGACTACATGAATTCAGATGATTATAAAGGGTTGCAAAAAAGAATTTTATCTACTAATGAATTTATAGGAATATGAAAAAAATAATCTTTCTATTGAGTGTGCTAGCCCTAGTTTCTTGTAAAAAAGAAAAGAAGGCTGTCTATGCGTTGAATGATGTAAATATCTCTCAAAATTCAGCCAATAAAGATCATCTTAAAAGCACAACTGAATTTATTTCTATAGCATATTCTGATATTTTTGGAACCGTAATTACAACCGATAAGTTAGCAGACTTAAGTACTATGTATAGAGCGTTTGGCGACAAGAAGTTAATTGAGGAAATGGTAATTAAAAATTTCTTAAACGAATCTACTATTCAAATTCCACAAATTGACAGAACTTCAGAAATAACTATTCAAAATTTTGTTTCTAATTCTTACAAAAAACTCTTTAATAGAACCCCAGACGAGTACGAACTTTGGTTTGTAGCCGATATGATTCTAAAGGATGACGCTTTGACTGCTGAGCTCATTTATTTTTCCTTAATGACAGCTAACGAATACAGATATTACTAATGGAAAGAAGAAAATTTATTAGAAATTTAGGATTAGGAGCAGCAGCAACTATTGGCGTTCCTTACCTTTTGCCAAGTGGTAGATTATTTGCTTCATCAGGAGTAAGAAAAGCAAATCATGTTGTGTTTTGTTTGTTTGCAGGTGGAGTCCGAAATTTAGAATCAGTACATAAAGTAGATGGAAATTTAATGCCCTATAGCTTTAAAGGTAATGAGGGGATTTCTTCAGATATTATAAGTGGGATTGATTTTGTGCCACCCAATCCAGGCTTAACTTTACAAGAACAGGGAACTTTGTACAAAGAATTTAGAATGAAATTTGGGCCAACAGGACATTATGGGGCGCATGCCACTGCCATGACGGGCGTGTACACAGGTGAGAATTTGAATATAAACACCAACCCTCAATATCCTACTATTTTTGAGTTGTACCGAAAACACAATTCCCCAGGGATGAGTGCGAAAAATGCTTGGTGGGTATCTAATTCCTTAGGTCCTTATGCACATCTTAATTATTCGTCTTATGAAGGATATGGAGCTGATTATGGTGCAAATTTTATTCAGCCAGGATCAATTATTTCTCAGGAAGGATATGATAGTCTTGGGAATTCAAGAGTGTATAATAATACAGAAGAAGAAAAGATAAAAGCATTGAGAGGATTTTGTGATGCTCACTTTACTTCTCAATACAATGGGGCAGCTAATAGTATTGTAAATACTGAAGCAGACAAAAAAGAAATTGAAAGTTTTATTAATCAATGCTTTATGGATGCAGTTGCAGGACAGTTTGATGATCCATGGAATATAGGACAAGGTTTATATAATAATGATATGCGAACAGTACAGTTTGCCGAAAAAGTAATTCAAGAATTTAATCCTGAATTATTGGTGGTAAATATGCAAGGGGTGGATGTAGCACATGCTGACTTTACTGAATATGCAAGCAATTTGCAAAAGGCGGATTATGCTTTGGCTCACCTTTGGGATACCATACAATCTACTCCTGGAATGGCGGATGATACTATTTTGATTGCTATGCCTGAGCATGGAAGAAATGCTGAAGGAAATGGTTTGTATGATGCTTACGGAAGGCAAGCTTTGGATCATACAAATGATGAAATGAGTAGAGAGATTTTTGCTTTAGTTTTAGGACCAAATGGAGTAGTGGTTCAGGATCAAGTATTCTCTCAAGAGAAAGGAGAGAGTATAGATATTGTACCTACAATTGCCAATATTTTAGGTTTTGATGCTGACATCCCTGGAGGGCTGCTAAACGGAAATGTATTAACAGAAAGTTTTTATTAAGATGAGAAAATTTTTATTTTTTGCTTTAGTGATGTCTTTTGTATTGATGAATTGTACGGAAGATAATTTACCAATTAATCCTTATGAAGATTTAGATTATGGAGATACTGAACTTGTTATTGATACGGTTTCCCCTACTTCATTTGTAAAATTGCATAGAGATGTTTTAGGGCCCTCTTGTAATGTTATGGGGTGCCATGATGGTAGTTTTGAGCCAGATTTCAGAACAGTTGAGAGTTCCTATAATACTTTAGTGTACCATGCAATTATCAAAAATAATTTGACTGAGGATTTCACCTATAGAGTTGTGCCGGGTGATACAGCTTTTTCCGTTTTACATGAACGCTTAACCAATTGTTGTTTTGTAAATATGAATGATAGAATGCCACAAGATAACATAGGGAATGCTTTGCCTGAAAGTGATTTGGATGCAGTAACGGCTTGGATTTTGGATGGTGCAAAAGATATTACAGGAGCAATCCCAAGTGAGCCCAACAACTTCCCAAACATTAAATACTTTTCAGTTATGGATGTTACTTATGACAGTACTTATTCTGATAATAGAGTACAGTTTTATATGCCTTTTTTAATGCCAAATAATGAGCAAGTTAATTTCATTTTCAGGGTGAATGACGATCATACTAATGCAGGAAATATGTCAGTAAACCAACTTTCTGTTTCTGAATATATTGATGATTTTTCTAATGCTATCACGGCTACTTCTGTAACTTTTGATCAAACCTATAAGGTGTGGTTATTGCCGTTTAATACGGCTACTTTACAAAGTGGAAAAACCTACTTTATGCGCTATACGGTTAGTGATGAAGAAAATCAAACGACTACTTACCCCAATAATCAGACTTCATTTGTGTACAAAAATATGTGGTCCTTTACTGTTCAATAGATGAAAAACCTAATTTATATAGTTGTTGCAATGCTTCTTTTTTCATGTGAAAAGGATGAGGTATTAAGTGATGTCCCAAGTATTGAGTTCAAAAGTATTGCCCCAGATACTGCACAAGAGTATATTGATGATATTATAATCAGTATTTCTTACAGTGATGCCAATGGGGACTTGGGTGAAAATAACTCGGATATTCATAATCTATTTGTTGAAGACAATAGAAATAATATTGTTTATCATTTTCGTATTCCTGAGCTTACCCCAAGTGGAAGTGATATTGCAATACAAGGAAATTTCAATATTATGATTAATGGTACAGGAGTTACCAATGACTCTCCAGCCCAGCAAGTAGATTATACTATTTATGTAAAAGACAGAGCAGGAAATAAGAGTAATACAATTACTACTTCCAAAATTACAATTCAAGAATAATTATGAAATATTTTAATTTAGTAGGGATATGTTTGTTCCTTACTTTTAGTTGTAATAGTCAACATCAAGAAAATAAAACTGTGGAAAAAATACACGAACACACTAATGCTTTAGTGCATGAAACAAGTCCTTATTTGCTGCAACATGCGCATAATCCTGTGGATTGGTATCCATGGAATGAGCAAACTTTGGATAAAGCAAAAGCAGAGGGAAAATTACTGCTGATTAGTATTGGTTATTCAGCTTGCCATTGGTGTCATGTAATGGAACATGAAAGTTTTGAGGATGCTGAGGTGGCAAAAATCATGAATGATAATTTTATTTGTATTAAGGTGGATAGGGAAGAGCGACCAGATATTGACCAAATATACATGACAGCTGTACAGCTGATGAATCAAAGAGGAGGATGGCCACTCAATTGTGTGGCATTGCCAAACGAAAAACCATTTTGGGGAGGTACTTATTTCAGGAAAGAAGATTGGAAAAAACAGATCTTAGGATTGGCAAATGCTTATAAAACAGAGCCTAATCGAGTAATAGAATTTGCAGATAGGCTTGCAAAAGGGATACAGCAATCAGAAAATATTGGCTTGAATACTGAGGAAGTTAATTTTACTTGGAAGGACTTAAATAACATGGTTAGCCCTTGGGCTGAACGCTTTGATAATACAGAAGGAGGGACTAATGGAGCACCAAAATTCCCTATGCCAAATGCCTATCACTTTTTACTGAAGTATGCTCATCTTGCCAATAACAAAGAGGTGTTAAATCATGTGGAAATCACTTTGGATAAGATGGCTTTTGGTGGAATTTATGACCAGATTGGAGGTGGTTTTTCTCGTTATTCTGTAGATAAATTTTGGAAAGCACCCCATTTTGAAAAAATGCTTTATGATAACGGACAGCTCGTGAGTTTGTATTCGGATGCTTATTTGAAATTTAAAAAGCCATTGTATAAAGAGGTTGTTTTTGAATCACTAGATTTTATTGAGCGTGAATTAATGAAGGAAAATGGGGCTTTTTATTCTGCCCTTGATGCTGATAGTGAAGGAGAGGAAGGAAAGTTTTATGTGTGGAATGAAACAGAACTAAAACTCTTTATCCGTGAGGATTATGCAATTTTTAAGGACTACTATAATATAAATCGTAAAGGACTTTGGGAGCATGGAAATTATATTTTATTGAGGAAGGATTCAAAAGAAGCATTAGCTAACAAACATAAAATTTCAGTGCGTGATTTGGAAAGTAAAATTGCAACCTGGAAAACTATTTTAATGGCCGAAAGAGATAAACGCATTCGCCCGGGATTGGATGATAAATCCTTAACTTCTTGGAATGGTTTAATGCTAAAAGGATATATTGATGCCTATATGGCTTTTGGTGAAAAACAGCATTTGGAGGTAGCTTTAAAGAACGCTAACTTTATTGCCAATACTCAAATGCAAAAGGATGGGAAACTATGGCACTCCTACAAAGATGGACAATCAACTATTAATGCTTATTTGGAGGATTATGCAATTGTAAGTTCGGCATTTATTCGCCTATATGAAGCTACTTTTGATGAGGTATGGCTGGACAAAGCTGATAAATTAGTGGCTTATGCTTTGGAGAATTTCTATGATAAGAATTCAGGAATGTTCTATTTCACTTCAAAGTTGGATCCTGAATTGGTTGCCCGAAAAATGGAGATTAATGATAATGTAATTCCTGCTTCTAATTCCGTAATGGCAAATGTATTGTACGATTTAGGTACGCTTTTGGACAATAGAATCTACAAACAAAAAGCAATTATTATGGCTAATAATGTAAAGCCCGATATGGAAAAATATGCTTCAGGTTATGCCAACTATGCTACTCTTATGTTAAAAGAAATTGTTCCGTTTTATGAGGTTGCAATTGTTGGGAAAGACGCGCATAAAAAAGCATTAGACTTAAATGCGGATTATCATCCTAATAAATTAGTGCTTGGTAGTACTAAAGAAAGTAATATGGAATTATTACAGGAAAAGTATGTACAAGGTAGTACAATGATTTATGTTTGTGAAAACAAAGCTTGCCAAATGCCAACCACTAGTATTATTAAAGCACTAAAACTATTAAAATGATGCAATACATATTTGAAGAAAATCAGAAGTTTACACAATGGTGGCTGTGGGTGATTTTATTATCCTTTCCAATTATTGCACTAGGCCCTTTTGATGAGAATACTGTTAATATTTACCATGTGTTGATAGGGCTTTTTATTCCTTTTTTGTTTTACTTATTTGAGCTAAGGTTAAAGGTAAATGTTGAGGGTTTGCATTATCAGTTTTCCCCATTCCATTTTAAGTCACACACTATAAAACTAGAAGATATTGAAAGCATTAAGGCTATGGAATACTCTCCTCTAAAAGAATATGGTGGTTGGGGAATTAAATACGGATTTAAAGGAAAGGCCTATAATGTGAGCGGAAATAAAGGAGTGAAAATTTACCTGAAAAATGGACTGAACATTATGTTTGGCAGTCAAAAACACAAGGAGCTGGCAAAGGCTTTGAAACAAGTTAGGAATTAGCTAAGTTTGTAGAAATTGAAAATATTTTGAATCATAAAATGCTTGATAGAAAGTGCAAACTACTAGAGATACTTATTTTAGATATGACTAAAAGATATTCTGATTTAGAGAATGATTTTAATTTGTCTAACGAAAGTAAAGATGAGGGTAAAGCCTTTTTGGAAACTATAATTGGAGCTGCTATTTTTTATTTGCCAGGGGGTAAAAAATTGTTTAATAATCAAATCTCAAAAGATGCTTGGAACTCAGGTAAGCCTAAAAGCAAATTAACTAAAGAACATTTTTATCCTAGGAAATGGTCTGCAAAACAGTTATTAACCCAAGATGTTATACATTTTAAAGGGGATGGGGAGACGTTAAAGCAGCTTTATCTCAATAAATATGGATTATATAATTTAGTCACAAGTAAAGAAAATACATCTCTAAGAGAACTTCAAAAGAATTTTGATGAGTACACTTCATGGGATGAATTATATACTGATAAAGAAATCAATATTAAATTATTGAATAAGGGATTTGACGAGATCAAGAAAGGACGAAAAATAGAATAATTATTTAACAATAATCAAAAAGTAATTCTTCTTTCCTTTTTGTGCGAGTATGTATTTTTCGTTTAACAAGTCATTTTCTGTAAGTTGAACATCTTCAGTAATTTTCTCTTTGTTAATACTTACTGCATTTGATTTTATCATCCTTCTTGCCTCACCTTTACTTGCAAAAATTTGAGTTTTTTCAGCAACTATATCCAAAATACTTAAGGATAAATCAGCTTTACTTATTTCAAACTGAGGAACACCTTCAAATACAGAAAGGAAAGTTTCTTCATCTAAACTTTTTAAATCATCAGCAGTTGATTTTCCAAATAAAATATTGGATGCTTTAATTGCCATATCCAAATCCTCAGCAGAATGAACTCTTGTTGTTACTTCATTTGCAATAGCGTTTTGTAAAACTCTTAAATGAGGTGCCTGTTCATGCTCAGTAGTCAATAGCTTTATTTCTTCTTGGCTTTTTAAAGTAAAAATCTTAATGTAATTTTTAGCATCTTCATCTGATGAGTTAAGCCAAAATTGGTAAAACTTGTATGGAGAAGTTTTCGTTTTATCTAGCCAAATATTTCCTGATTCAGTTTTTCCAAACTTTCCTCCATCTGCTTTTTTAATTAACGGAGTAGTTACAGCAAATGCTTTTCCTTCTCCTTTTCTTCTTATGAGTTCTGTACCTGTCACTATATTTCCCCACTGGTCCGACCCTCCTAATTGAACTTTACAGTTTTTGTTTTTCCAAAGCCAGTAAAAGTCATATCCCTGTACCAATTGATAGGAAAACTCAGTGAAACTCATTCCGCTTTCTAGCCTACTTTTTACGGAATCCTTAGCCATCATATAGTTAACAGGAATGTGTTTCCCTACATCACGGATAAACTCCAAGAAGTTAAATTCTTTAAACCAATCGTAATTATTTACAACTTCAGCTGAGTTTGCACCACAATCAAAATTCAAAAACTGTTCTAACTGCTTTTGTACACAAACCAAGTTATGGTTTAGTGTTTTTTCATCTAGCAAATTCCGTTCCTTACTTTTACCTGAAGGGTCGCCAACCATACCAGTAGCTCCACCAACTAAGGCCAACGGCTTATGGCCGCATCTTTGTAAATGCACCAAAATCATAATCTGAACCAAACTCCCAATGTGTAGGGAATCAGCAGTCGGGTCAAAACCAATATAGGCAGCCGTCATTTCTTTTTCAAATTGCTCCTGTGTCCCGGGCATGATATCGTGTATCATCCCTCTCCATTTTAATTCTTCTACAAAGTTCATCTTCAATAATTTTCCTCAAAAATAAGTATTTATTCCTTTTTCTGACAACTAATAACTACAAACTAGCAACTAAATGTATCTTTGCCTTATGATATTTGTTACTGGAGGAACTGGCCTTGTTGGGTCACATATTTTATTGAAATTAGCGCAACAAGGAAGAACTTTTGTAGCTTTGAAACGCTCATATTCCTCTCTTGAGGTTTGCGAAAATGTTTTTTCCCATTATAACGCTTCTGATTTATTTGCAGCAATTTCTTGGGTGGATGGGGATGTAAATGATA
>JBLGCF010000027.1:0-12657 GCA_047617145.1 Thalassomonas sp.
GCTAGAGCAAAACGAAATCCGAAAAGAGTTGTTTTTGCTGAGGCGGAACATTATAAAATATTAAAGGCTGCCCAACAAGTAAAAGATGAGGGTATTGCAATTCCAGTTTTGCTAGGTAGAAAGCAGAAGATTTTGGATCTGATTGAGGAGTTTTCCATTGAGTTTGATGATTTGATTATTATTGACCCTAAAGATTTATCACAAGAAAAGAAGAGAGAAGAGTATGGAGATATTCTTTGGGAGAAAAGAAAAAGAAAAGGGCTCACTCAGTTTGAAGCTAGGAAGCTAATGCGTGAGCGAAATTATTTTGGTTCAATGATGGTGGAAACTAGAGATGCTGATGCTTTGATTTCAGGAATTTCCAGGAATTACAGATCTACAATTAAGCCTGCTCTTGAAGTTATTGGTAAGCAAGATGATGTGAGTAAGGTAGCTGGAATGTACATAATGGATACTAAAAAAGGGACTCTTTTTTTAGCAGATACTACAATTAATGCTAATCTTTCAGCAGAGGAAATTGCAGAGATGAGCGCTATGATTGCTAAATCAGTAAAACAATTTAAAATTAAACCAAGGCTAGCGCTATTATCGTATTCTAATTTTGGTTCAACACGAACTGAATCTTCAAAAAAAATGGCGAAAGCTGCAGATATTATTAGGGAGGAATATCCAAATTTAATTGTAGATGGAGAAATTCAAGCTGATTTTGCTTTAGATACTGAAAAAACAGAAAGGATATTTCCTTTTTCTCCTCTAGCAGAAGAAAGTGCAAATACATTAATTTTCCCTAATTTAGAGTCAGGAAATTTAGCTTATAAATTAATACAAGAAGTTGCTGAGGTTGATTCAATTGGCCCTGTCTTGGTTGGAATGAAAAAGCCAGTGCATATTTTGCAGTTAGGCTGTACCGTTCGTGAAATTATTAACATGGTAACCCTTTCGGTGGTTGACGCACAAATTAAAAAATGATAACACATATACACGGAAAATTAGTTGAGAAAACACCAACTTATGTAGTGATAGATTGCAATGGAATTGGATATAAAATAAAAATTTCATTACAAACTTTTTCTTCTATTGATGGAGAGCATTGTAAGCTGTTTACACACCTTTCAGTAAAGGAAGATTCCCATACTTTATTTGGTTTTCATGAAGAAAGTGAGCGTCATTTATTCCGAAATTTAATTTCAGTTTCTGGCGTTGGTCCAAGTACAGCTCAGGTAATACTTTCTACCTTTTCTCCTCAAGAAATAATACATCATATTACAACTGCTGATGTCGTAGCTGTACAGAGCGTGAAAGGAATAGGAGCAAAAACGGCTCAAAGAATTATTATTGACCTAAAAGACAAAGTAGCTAAAGGGATGCCTACCTCTGATTTATTGTTTGATGCAGTAGGCAATACTATTAAGGAAGAAGCGTTATCAGCATTACTAGCTTTAGGATTTGCTAAAAAGGGAGCTGAAAGTAAGATTGATAAAGTCTTGAAATCAAATCCTGAAATTGTAACTGTTGAGGATTTAGTGAGAACCGCATTGAGTCAAATGTAAAACCTTTATTAGGAATTGAAACGCAATAAAAATCATAATATACTTATATTAGTTTTTGCATTAATTTTTGCAAATACTCATGTGTTGGGACAGTCTTCCGACTCTACTTTAGTGTATCCATTTTCGGGTACTGAAAGTGGGGGTATGTTCATGAACACTCCAAACAACATTAAGTTAAATGTGAATTATGATATACTTAATAACCAATATACCATACAGCATACAATAGGTGGGATTGAGCTCGGAAGTTCAACTACTTTAGGCTTTAAAGAATATCAGGAATATCAGACGAAAAATTCAATTACTGATTATTGGAGTGATAGATCCAAAGATCGCGCAGGGAGTCAAACTTCAGCTTTTGGCTTGCCAAAATTATTTATTCCTGGGAAAGCGTTCGATAGAATTTTTGGAGGTAATGCTGTTGATATTCGCCCTCAAGGTTCGGCTGAACTTATTTTTGGTTTAAAGATTAATCGATTAGACAACCCTTCTTTGCCTGAAGAACAAAGAAAAACTACCTCCTTTGATTTTCAAGAGAAAATCCAGATGAATGTAATTGGTAAGATTGGGGATAAGCTAAAAATAACAACCAATTTTAATACTGAAAGTACTTTTGATTTTGAAAACCAAATGAAATTAGAGTACACTGGCTATGAGGATGAGATTATTAAAAAGATTGAAATAGGAAATGTAAGTTTACCTTTAAATGGAACGCTAATTACTGGAAGTCAATCCCTTTTTGGTTTTAAAACACAACTTCAGTTTGGTAGAACTACAATCACGGGTATTTTGTCTCAGCAAAAAAGTACAAAATCAGAAATTGAAGTAAGTGGTGGCGCACAAACATCAGAATTTGATGTGTATGTTGATCAATATGAGGCCAATAAACATTATTTCTTAGCGCATTATTTTAAAGATCAGTATGATGAAGCATTAAAGAATTTACCTTTTATCAATTCTGGAATAAACATCACAAAGGTTGAGGTTTGGGTAACTAATAAAACAGGGACTACAAATGATACAAGGAATATTGTTGCCTTCTTAGATTTAGGAGAAACAAACGGTAATATTCATAATACAGCATTTACTTTTCCAAACAGTGGTAATTTTCCGGATAATGCTGCTGCAAATGATATGTTTACTTCACTTACTACCGTATTTCCTGCAGTAAGAAATATTAATGATGTAAATAGCACATTGCAATCTACTTCATTGTCAAACGGAACTGATTTTGAAAAGTTAGAAAGAGCGAGAAAACTATCAGAATCAGAATATTCTTTTAATAGTCAGTTAGGATATATTTCGCTTAATCAAGCTTTAAACAATGATGAGGTTTTGGCTGTTGCATTTCAGTATACAATTGGTAGTGAAACTTTACAAGTTGGGGAATTAAGTGCAAGCGGCCCTACTGCCCCAAATGCATTAATTTTGAAATTGTTAAAAGGAACAAATTTCACTCCTTCTTTGCCAAACTGGGATTTAATGATGAAAAACATCTATGCCATTGGAGCTTATCAAATGAGTAAAGATGGATTTCTTTTAGATGTAGTTTATGAAAACACTGAAGAATCTAGTGCTTTAACAAATTATTTGAGCGAACCATCTGACACAAATATACATGGAAAGCCATTAATTAAATTATTAAATTTAGACAGGTTGAATCAGCAGATGGATGTTCAGTCGGATGGTGTATTTGATTTTATAGAAGGGATTACAGTTAAATCATCTAATGGTAGGATAATTTTCCCTGTAAGAGAGCCGTTTGGAAACTATTTAGCATCTAAATTTAGTGACCCAACTATTGCTGATAAGTATTCCTATCAGATTTTGTATGATTCTACTTTAACAGTTGCTCAGCAATTTCCTGAAAAAAATAAATTCAGATTAAAAGGAACTTATCAGTCTTCATCTGGGGCTGAAATTCGTTTGAATGCTATGAATGTTCCTGAAGGGTCGGTTACAGTAACTGCAGGTTCGCAAAAATTGGTTGAAAACCAAGATTATACTGTGGACTATATGTTGGGGCGTGTTACCATAATCAATGATGGAATATTAAGTTCAGGTGTGCCAATCAAGATCTCTTTGGAGAATAATTCTATGTTTGGTATTCAGAATAAAACATTAGTTGGGCTACATGCTGATTATGAGATAAACAAGGACTTCTTGATTGGAGCAACCATGTTAAACCTAACTGAGCGACCATATACTACTAAAATTAATACAGGTGATGAGCCAATCTCCAATACAATTTGGGGCTTAGACGCCAATTATCAAACTGAATTACCTTGGTTAACAACTGCAATTGATAAGTTGCCACTTATTGAAACAAAAGCAAAATCAAGATTCATTGTAACTGCTGAATTTGCGCATCTTATTCCAGGGCATCATAAGGCAGTTGGTGAGGAGGGAGTATCGTATATTGATGATTTTGAATCGAGCAGAACATCAATTGATGTTAAAAATATGGGAGCATGGAAGCTGGCTAGTATACCACAAGGACAAGAAGATTTATTTGAAAATGCTAATGAAAATAATAACTTGATACTAGGTTTTAAAAGAGCAAAATTAGCTTGGTATACTATTGATCCATTATTCTTTAGAAATACTTCAATTACCCCTCCTAACGTAAATAAAAACCTGTCATTAGCAAATGGGAATACGATTGCACAACAGTCTTACCATTATTCTCGTGAGGTTTTAGAAACAGAGGTATTCCCAAATAAAGATCCTAATTTAGGTAGTCAAATAACAAACCTCTCAGTGCTAGACCTTGCTTATTATCCTAATGAAAGAGGTCCAAATAATTATACTCTTGACGGTCCATCTGGGGGACTGAATGATGATGGTTCATTAAAGGATCCTTCTGAAAATTGGGCAGGGATAATGCGTAAATTAGAAACCAATGATTTTGAAGCTTCAAATATTGAATTTGTAGAGTTCTGGATGATGGATCCGTTTAATGATGAAGATGGTTTAACAGAGGAACATGGTGCTGGGGGAGATATGTATATTCATCTTGGAAATGTGTCGGAGGATGTATTGAAAGATGGTTATAAAAGTTTTGAGAATGGCTTACCAACTTCAGCAACAGTTGAGGATGTAGATACTACTGTTTGGGGTAGGGTGCCAACAAATTTTTCCATTGTTGAAGCATTTGATAATGACCCTAATTCTAGAAAATATCAAGATGTTGGAATGGATGGGTTGAGAAATGCAGATGAGAAACTATTCTTTGATTCAGATTATATTCAACAATTAAATACATCTTCTATTGCTTATCAGAATGCAATTAAAGACCCATCTGCTGATGATTTTCATTATTTTAGAGGAAGTGATTTTGATGCTAAATCAATAGCGATTTTAGATAGGTATAAGAATTTTAATAATACAGAAGGGAATTCCGTTACTACAGAGAATTCTCCAGAAAGTTATCCTACAGCAGCCTCAAGCCAACCTAATACAGAAGATTTAAATAGAGATCATACCCTGAGTGAAACAGAAAGTTATTTCCAATATAAAATAAGGCTATCTCCTGAAATGATGAATGTAGGTGATAGTTATATAACTGATATACTAGAGGCAAAAGTAAAGACGGAGAATGGTCAAACAAGGAATATTAATTGGTATCAATTTAGAGTGCCTGTTTATAAGCCAGATAATGTAATTGGTAGTATTAGGGATTTTAAATCAATTCGTTTTATGAGGTTAGTACTGACTGATTTTAATAAGCCTATTATTTGTCGTTTTGCAACTTTTGACCTTGTAAGAGGAGAGTGGAGAAGATATAATTTTTCATTAGCTGAGCCAGGGGAATATCTTCCTGGTGATGATGATGGTGAAACTACCTTTGATGTGTCGGCTGTCAATATTGAAGAGAATGGAAATCGTTCGCCAATAAACTATGTGTTACCTCCAGGTATAGAGCAGGAAGTAGATAATACTACTACATCATTAAGGCAACAGAATGAACAATCTTTAGTCCTTAAAGTTTGTAATCTAAAAGATGGCGATTCTAGAGCGACTTATAAAACATCAGATATTGATTTAAGAACCTATAAGCGCATAAAAATGTTTGTGCATGCTGAAGGAGAATATAGAGAGGGACATCCAAAAGCAATAAAAGATGATGATTTAACCTGTTTTTTAAGACTGGGGACAGATTTTACTTCAAATTACTATGAATATGAAATTTCATTAAAACCAACTGCTCATGGTGAGTCAAACCCTAATAGCATTTGGCCTTCACAAAATGAAATTGATATTGCATTTGATATTTTTCTTCAGGCAAAACAAGATAGAAATCATAATAGTACTGATGTTTCATCACCCTATGTGAAATATACTAGTGGAGGCAAGGTAACAGTAGTTGGTAATCCTAATTTGGCTCAAGTAAAAACCATAATGATTGGGGTTAGAAATCCTAAGAAAAAATCAATAGACGACATGGATGATGGATTGTCTAAATGCGGTCAAATATGGGTGAATGAGTTAAGGTTGACTGAATTTGATGAACAAGGAGGTTGGGCTGCAAATAGTAGAATCACTACACGTTTAGCTGACCTGGGGAATGTTACTTTGTCTGGGAATATGAGTACTATAGGTTTTGGGAGTATTGAGAAGAAAGTAAATGAAAGACAAAAATATAATGCTTATCAATATGACTTTTCATCTACACTTAATGTAGATGAGATTTTCCCTGAGAGTTTTGGTTTAAAAATACCTATGTATATTGGAAGATCACAAGCTGTGAAAAACCCACAGTACAATCCTCTTGACCCTGATATTTTATTGACAGAATCCTTAGCGGCATTAGATAGTAAAGTTGAAAAAGATAATTTAAAAGATATTGCACAGGATTATGTGCAAAGAAAAAGCATCAACTTTACAAATGTGAGAAAAACTAAGGTTCAGAAGAAAGGGCAGAAAGCTAAAAAAGCAAAAGTGTATGATATTGAGAATTTCACAATTTCTTATTCTAAGAATGAAACTAAAATTAGAAATATAAATACAGAATATAACCGAACAGTAAATTATAGAGGAGCTTTAACTTATAATTTTAATACTCAGCCTAAAAATATAAAACCCTTTGCAAAAATTAAGTTCCCAAAATCACCTTACTTTAGGTTGATTAAAGATTTTAACTTTAATACTATGCCAAAATCATTTTCTTTCAGAACAAATATTGACAGGAATTATAATGAAACAAAAATAAGGAATTTAAGCAATTCCAATATGCTCATATTTCCTACTTATAATAAGTTTTTTAAATGGAATAGATCTTATGAATTAAAATATGATTTAACACGAACATTAAAGTTAGATTTTTCTGTAAACCAACAAGCCAATATTGATGAGTCAGCAGGGAAATTAGATAAATCAGATCCTTTTTATAAGGAAAAGATAGATGCTATTTGGGAAAATGTATGGGACTATGGTAGGGCGACAAACTATCATCAAACATTTGGAGTTAACTACCAGGTCCCCTTAAATAAAATACCTATTGTAAATTTCATATCCTTAAACACTAGGTATAATGCTAGCTATGATTGGACGGCAGCACTACCAGCAATTTCACACCTTGGGCATACTATTCAGAATTCAAATTCAAAACAATATAATGGACAAGTTAATTTAACAACTTTATATAACAAGGTGCCTTATTTTAAAAAGATGAACCAAGGAAATAGAAGCGGTAGAAGGGGAGCAAATACTGTAAGGAATAGAAAAGAGCAGGAAAGGGAAGATGGAGAAAAGAAAAAGAAATTTGAATTCTTAAAACACATAACTCGTTTTGCACTTGGGGTAAAAAATCTATCGGTTAATTATTCTGAAAGCCAAGGAACCTTCTTGCCAGGGTACCTTAATCAGTCAAAAGTTTTAGGGCAAGATTGGGTAAATCTCTCGCCAGGATTGCCTTTTGTTTTTGGTAGTCAAAACGATATAAGGAATCAAGGGGGGAGAAAAGGTTGGATTACTAATAGTACTGATTTAAATACTATGTATAAAACAAACACCTCTACCAACTTAACTTTAAGGAGTACAGTAGAGCCAATTAAACAATTCAGAATTGAATTAACGGCTAATAAAACAACCTCTAATAATCATGCAGAATACTATAGGTGGGATGATGATATTAATAATTTTAACTCTTTTAGTCCTACTGAATCAGGTAGTTTTAGTATTTCATTCATTTCATTAGCTACAGCCTTTAAAAGCGATAATGATGACAATGAATCAGCTGTCTTTAATAATTTTAGAAATTACAGAAATGATATTGCAAAACAGCTAGCAGCTAACAATCCTAATTTTAATGGAGATATTGATCCTGTAACAGGATATCCTGTTGAATACGATAATAATGATACTATCCTTACAGGTGGATATGGAGCAACATCACAGGAAGTAATGATTCCTGCCTTTTTAGCTGCTTATGGAGGTAGAGATCCTAAGAATTCTAAGCTTACTGCTTTCCCTGCTATTCCTTTGCCAAATTGGCGCATTACGTATGATGGATTTATCAAAATTCCATATATTAAAAAGAAATTCAAACAATTTAGCATTAGCCATGCTTACCGTTCTACTTATTCTGTTAGTTCGTATCAAACTAATTTGAATTATAAGGATGAAAATAAAGATGGATTTACAGATGAAATTAATTTTAACAACATGAGTTATCAGGTACAGAAAGAAATCTCTCAAGTTACCATTAACGAACAATTCAGTCCATTGTTTAAAGTTGATATGACTTGGAAAAATAGCCTGCTTACTAAAGTAGAGATTAAAAGAAGTAGGGTGTTAGCGCTTTCCTTAGCTAATAATCAACTTACCGAAACGGGATCAAATGAGTATATTGTTGGGGTTGGATATAGAATTAAAGATGTTGAATTTAACTTGTTGTCAGGAGGTAGAGGAAAGAAGATGTCAAGTGACTTGGACTTGAAATTAGACTTAAATATCCGAAATAATAAAACAGTTATTCGAAAAGTAATTGAGGATGAGGAGCAAATAACTATGGGGCAAAGGATAATTAGCATTAAGTTTTCGGCTGATTATGTAATGAATCAGAGGTTGAATATCAAGCTGTTTTATGATAGGGTGGTTACAAATCCGTTTATTTCAACCACTTTTCCAGGGGCAATTACCAATGCAGGATTTAGTTTGCGATTTACCTTGGCCGGATAATTTTGTTAGCCAACAAAAAAATGTATTTTTGAAAAAAATTAATTGAATGGAATTTCCAAAAGAGTTGAAGTATACAAAGGATCATGAATGGTTGAGAATTGATGAAGGTATTGCCTATGTAGGGATTACGGGGTTTGCACAAGGGGAGTTAGGGGATATCGTTTTTGTAGATGTAGATACTGAAGGTGAAGAGTTAGAAAAAGAAGAAGTTTTTGGATCAATAGAGGCTGTGAAAACAGTTTCAGATTTATTTATGCCAATAAATGGAGAGGTTTTATCGTTTAATGAAAAATTGGAGGATGAACCAGAGTTAATTAATACAGACCCTTATGGTGAAGGTTGGATTATTAAAATTGCAATAGCAGATGCTACTGAGCTAGATGAATTGCTTGAAGCACCGGCATATCAGGAATTAGTAGGATAAAATTAAAATATTATGGAACCAAAAAAGAATCCAGAAGTAAATTTAGAAAGGAAAAGAGGGCTGTTTTTACAAATAGGTTTAGTTATCGCTTTGTTAGTCGTTCTTGGTGCTTTTGAATACAAGAGTTACGAAAAGGTAGCTTATAATTTAGGGGCATTAAGTCTTGATGATTTGGAAGAAGAAATTATTCCAATTACAAAGCAAGAAGTAAAACCACCACCTCCGCCACCTCCGCCACCAGAAGTTATTGAAATTGTTGAGGATGAAGTGGAGATTGAAAATGAGATTGAAATTGAAGATACTGAGTCTGATGAAGATGAAGAGATTGAAATTATTGAGGAAGATGATGATGAATTCTTTATGGTTGTAGAGAATATGCCAATATTTCCTGGAGGAGATTTAGGTCTTATGAAATACATCCAAAAGCACGTAAAGTATCCTGCTATTGCAAAAGAATATAACATTACGGGAAAAGTATATGTAAGTTTTATTGTGGATAAATCAGGGAAAGTAACTAATGTGAAAATAGTTAGAGGTGTGGATAAAAACTTAGATGCTGAGGCAATGAGAGTTGTAAAATCATTACCTAAATACAAGCCAGGAAAACAAAGAGGAAAAGCGGTTAGGGTTATGTTTACAATCCCAATTAATTTTACTTTGAATTAAGAAAATAGTTGTATGTATTGCAAAGAAATTAAGTAAGTATATTAGATTTTTTTATCTTTACATAAAATTTAGCTATGAAAAAGATAAAAAGGCTTATTTATCATATTTTTTCTTTTAATAAAGAATTCCTTGCGTCACATTGGTTTGTTATCCCTTATTTTAATAAGTATCAGAGAAGAAATATTTTGTCAAAATCTGACCCTGTTAGGTATGGAAGTTTATTATTAGCAATTGAACAAATTAAAAAAGAAAATATTCCTGGACATATTGCAGAATGTGGGGTTTGGAAAGGTGCTTTAAGTAAATTTATACATTCTTTGGTTCCTGATAAAACTTATTTTTTATTTGATACTTTTGAAGGTTTTGATATTAGAGATTTGGGAAAAGAAAAAGATGACAGGTTTAACAATACAAACGTAGATGCTGTGTTAGAGTATATTGGAGGTGATAAAGAAAAATTAATTGTTAAAAAAGGTTTTTTCCCTGAAACAACTAAAGGAATGAAAGAAGAATCTTTTTCGCTTGTAGTACTTGATTTTGATAAATACGAACCTACATTATCTGGATTAGAATATTTTTACCCATTACTTGAAAAAGGTGGTTTTATTTTTGTTCATGATTATAGTAGTAGTGAATCTGACTTTGCCTGCTCTAGGGCTTTGGATGAATTTTTGCAAGACAAGACAGAAAAACCAATCTTAATTCCTGATGCTTGGGGGTCAGCTATTATCCGAAAACTATAATGAAGAAACTAGACTAGCTAGATTATCATTCCAGCAGCAACTGTTTCGTTTGTTGCTTCATCTACCAGGATAATACTTCCAGTATTACGATTTCTTCTATAGCTGTCAAAGAATAATGGTTTAGTGGTACGGATAGTAATTCTACCAATATCATTTAATCCTATTTCTCTATCTTCTTCATTTCTATGTAAAGTGTTGATATCCATTTTATACTTTACCTCTTTAATGATGCATCTTGCAGTTTGAGAAGTATGTCTGATTGTATATTTTCCTCTTGGAATTAGTTTCTTGTCATGCATCCAACAAATCATAACATCAACATCTTGCTCAACAGTTGGTTTGTTATTTGCTCTTACCAACATATCTCCTCTACTGATGTCGATATCATCTGTCAAGGTTATGCAAACAGACATTGGTGAGAAAGCCTCTTCAATTGGTCCGTTAAAAGTATCGATAGATTTAATCTTAGATGTAAATCCTGAAGGTAGTACTGTTACCTCATCTCCTGGTTTAAAAACTCCTCCTTCAATTCTACCAGCATACCCTCTATAGTCAGGATGTTCTTTGGATTGTGGGCGAACCACAAATTGCACAGGAAATCTACAATCAACATGATTTTGATCAGAACCAATATGAATATTTTCTAAAAGGTGCATCAAAGTAGAGCCTTCATACCAATCCATATTTTCAGAACGGTCAACAACATTATCTCCATTAAGTGCAGAAATAGGAATAAAACGAACATCTTTAATTTCTAATTTTGTCGCGAAATCTTCAAAATCCTTTTTAATTTTATCAAAAGCATCTTTACTGTGGTCTACTAAATCCATTTTATTTATACAAACTGCAATATGTGGAATCTGTAAAAGAGATGCAATAAATGCATGTCTTTTAGTTTGTTCAATCACACCATGTCTTGCATCTACTAAAAGTAGAGCCAAGTTTGCAGTTGATGCTCCTGTTACCATATTTCTAGTATACTGAATATGACCTGGAGTATCTGCAATAATAAATTTTCTTTTTGGAGTTGCAAAGTACCTGTAGGCAACATCAATTGTAATTCCTTGCTCTCTTTCTGATCGTAATCCATCAGTTAACAATGCAAGATTAACACCTTCTTCCCCTCTTTGTTTACTTGTTTCTTCCAGTAACTCCATTTGATCTTCAAAAATTGCTTTACTATCGTAAAGTAATCTCCCAATCAAAGTACTTTTTCCATCATCTACACTTCCTGCAGTTGTGAAGCGTAAAAGCTCCATATCTAAATATCCTTTCGTTTCGCTCATAATTTTGTTTTTTAAAAGTACCCCTCTTTTTTTCTGTCTTCCATGGCTGCTTCTGATCTTTTATCATCAGCTCTACCACCTCTCTCGGTAACTCTTGTTGTTGCTACTTCTTCAATAATTTCTTCTAATGTTCCTGCATCTGATTCAGCAACTCCAGTACAAGTCATATCTCCAATGGTTCTACATCTAATTGTGCGCTCTTCCCACTGCTCACTATCTTTTAATTGAATATAATCACATTTCCCAAGTAATACACCATCTCTATTTACTACTTCTCTTTTATGAGAGAAATATAAAGAAGGTAATTCTAACTTCTCATGTAAGATATATTGCCAAACATCCATTTCAGTCCAGTTGGAAATTGGAAAAATTCTAAAGTGTTCTCCAATCTTTTTCTTTCCGTTAAACAGATTCCAAAGCTCAGGTCTTTGATTTTTTGGGTCCCATTGTCCAAATTCATCTCTGTGAGAAAAGAATCTTTCTTTTGCTCTTGCTTTTTCTTCATCTCTTCTTGCACCTCCCATAGCACAATCGTATTTCCCTTCTTCTAGTCCTTCCAGAAGAGTTACGGTTTGCAATCCGTTTCGAGATGCATTTATTCCAGTTTCTTCCACTGCAGTTCCATTGTCAATAGAATCCTGAACATATTTTACGATTAATGTTTCTCCTGTCTCCACCATTAACCTATCTCTAAATTCAATAGTTTCTGGGAAGTTATGCCCTGTGTCTACATGCATTAAAGGGAAAGGAACTTTACCTGGGTGAAACGCCTTTCGAGCAAGATGGAACATGATTATAGAATCTTT
>JBLGCF010000028.1:0-12511 GCA_047617145.1 Thalassomonas sp.
AAGCAAAACGATTAATGGTTTGCCTATTGCTTTGGAAATTGAGTTGAACGATTATCTGAATTATAATAATCCAGATTCAAAATTTGAAAGTACAAATGTGCAATCATTTCATTTTTCACCTTCTACTGCTATTACAAAATATGGAGTTGATTTTGATTTAGGATTGGAGTTTCGCTATTTATCTGACGATAAACCATTTGATATTTTTCCGCAAATTAGAGCGACTAAGGAACTAGTGAAAGATGTTTTGTTGGTTCATGGTGGTTTGCGTCATAGCGATCAAAGACATACTCTTAAATCGCTTTCTGATGAGAATCCTTACATCCATTCCTATGGTACTGACCAGACTATTTTGTCTGGAAACGCTATTTTACAAAATTTAAAAAGAACTGATACGGATGAATTGTATGTGGCTATGCGTAATGTGCTGGGGAAGGGTGAGGTGTTTGAGGGGAGTGTGGCTTACGGAATAGTTCAGAATTTCGCTCATTTTGTAGGTGCTGATAACTTGAGCTATAATCGTTTTTTGGTTGATTATATTGATGTAAAACAATTACACGTAAATGTAAATTACGTTAGAAAAATTAATGAAATTATTGGTTTAAAGGCAAATGCTAATTATTATAATTGGGATATGGAGGTTTATCATAAGCCTAATTTTACTTTTGATATTAGTGCTCCTATTAATTTGAGAGATAAGATAAAAGTTGCTCCATCATTAAGTTATATTGGTAAAAGAAAAACAAATAGTTCTTTTGATTTAGAACCTAAGTTTTTGCCAGTTGAAGAGCTTCCGTCACAATTTCATATGAATTTAGGAGTGTACTATAATTACACAAAAAATATTTCAGCTTATCTAAATTTAAACAATCTTACGAATTCCAAACAAGATGTGTGGATAGATTATCGTGAAGTTGGTTTTAATGGTAATTTTGGACTTAATTATTCATTCTAAATTTATTAACATTTGTTGAAAAATTCCTTTTAATTTTCATGCTTTTTTTCGTACTTTAACTCATTCAATAATTGTATATTTGTGTGAATAAAAAAAAAGATAAATTAATTCAATTTTATGAGTGAAGAAAATAAAAATCAAGACTATAGTGCGGATAATATTCAAGTACTTGAGGGCTTAGAAGCCGTACGTAAAAGGCCGGCCATGTATATTGGTGATATTGGAGTGAAAGGATTGCACCATTTGGTGTATGAAGTAGTGGATAATTCAATTGATGAGGCGCTTGCTGGCCATTGTTCGCATATCGATTGTTTTATCAATGAAAATAACTCCATTACAGTAAGGGATAATGGTAGAGGGATTCCAACTGGAATGCATGAAAAAGAAGGGCGTTCTGCCTTGGAAGTAGTAATGACAGTACTGCATGCTGGGGGTAAGTTTGATAAAGGTTCTTATAAGGTTTCTGGCGGTCTTCATGGAGTTGGAGTTTCTTGTGTAAATGCACTTTCTTCCGATTTAAGAGTTGAGGTACACAGAGAAGGGAAGGTGTTTGAACAAGAATATAAAATTGGTGCGCCACAGTATGATGTGCGTGAAATAGGAACAACTGACAAAACGGGAACTTATGTTACTTTCTTGCCAGATGCTTCAATTTTTGAAGACACCATTTATCATTTTGACATTATAGTTGCTCGTTTAAGAGAGTTGGCTTTCTTAAATAAGGGTATTCATCTTTCTATTACAGATAAAAGAAGAACGGATGATGAAGGTGAATTTGTAAAAGAAGAATTTTATTCAGAAAGAGGATTAAAGGAATTTGTTGAATTTTTGGATGCAACAAGAGATGCTATATTGGATGATGTAATTTATATTGATGGCGAAAAAGATGGCGTGCCAGTTGAGGTGGCTATGGTGTATAATACCTCTTATACTGAGAACGTATTCTCTTATGTCAATAATATCAACACGCATGAAGGAGGTACGCATCTTTCAGGATTTAAAAGAGGACTTACACGTACGCTTAAGAAATATGCGGATGAGTCAGGGTTACTTAAGAAAGTTAAATTTGAAATCTCTGGGGATGATTTTAGAGAGGGATTAACAGCGATTATTTCAGTAAAAGTAATGGAGCCACAGTTTGAGGGGCAAACTAAAACTAAATTAGGAAATAAGGAAGTTACTACAGCAGTTTCACAATCGGTAAGTGATATGCTTACTTTTTATTTAGAAGAAAACCCTGAACAAGCCAAAAGAATTGTACAGAAAGTAATTTTAGCTGCAACTGCTCGTAATGCTGCAACTAAGGCAAGAGAGATGGTTCAAAGAAAGAGTGTGCTTGTTGGTTCGGGTCTCCCCGGAAAGCTGTCTGATTGTTCAGAAAAAGATCCTGCAAAATGTGAGATATTCTTGGTTGAGGGAGATTCTGCAGGCGGGACTGCAAAACAAGGAAGAGATAGACATTTTCAAGCAATTCTACCACTTAGAGGAAAAATCTTAAATGTTGAGAAGGCTATGCAGCATAAGGTTTTTGAAAATGAGGAGATCAAGAGTATGTTTAAAGCACTTGGTGTTTCTATTGGTACTGTTGATGATGAAAGAGAATTAAATATTGAGAAATTAAGATACCATAAAGTTGTAATAATGACGGATGCGGATATTGATGGAAGTCATATTGCAACTTTATTATTAACATTCTTCTTCCGTTTCTTAAAACCACTTGTTGAACAAGGGTTTGTTTATATTGCAACTCCACCTTTATACCTCTTGAAAAGAGGGAAAGATCATAGATATTGCTGGGATGAGGGCCAAAGGGATATGATGATTAGAGAAATGAAAGGAGGGAAGGATGTGAATGTAATGATACAAAGGTATAAAGGTTTAGGGGAAATGAATGCTTCACAGCTTTGGGATACTACTTTGAACCCTGAATACAGAACGCTTAAACAAGTTACAATTGATAATGCAGTAGAAGCGGATAGAGTATTCTCTATGTTAATGGGGGATGAAGTTCCACCAAGGAGAGCCTTTATTGAAGCAAATGCTAAGTATGCTAATATTGATGCATAAGTTTTAAAAACAAATTAAAGAAAACAACCAAATAAATAAAAGAATGAAAGTTACAGTAGTCGGAGCAGGAGCAGTAGGAGCAAGTTGTGCAGAATATATCGCGATAAAAAACTTTGCTTCAGAAGTAGTGTTAGTTGATATTAAAGAAAACTTTGCTGAAGGGAAGGCAATGGACTTAATGCAAACTGCATCTTTAAACGGTTTTGATACTAAAATTACAGGTTCAACTAACGATTATTCTAAAACTGCAGGAAGTAATATTGCAGTTATTACTTCAGGAATTCCAAGAAAACCTGGAATGACAAGAGAGGAATTAATTGGAATTAATGCTGGAATTGTAAAGTCTGTTTCTGAGCAATTGATTAAATATTCTCCTGATGTAATTTTAATCATTGTAAGTAATCCTATGGATACTATGACTTATTTAACGCATAAAGTAACTGGTTTACCTAAAAACAGAATTATTGGAATGGGTGGTGCTTTGGATTCTGCAAGATTCCAATACCGTTTGGCTGAGGCAATGGAATGTCCAATGTCTGATATTGATGGTATGGTAATTGGTGGTCATTCTGATAAAGGAATGGTGCCTTTAACAAGATTAGCAACTAGAAATTCAGTAAGAATTTCAGAATTCTTGCTTACTGAAAGATTACAAAAAGTATTGGAAGACACTAAGGTTGGTGGAGCTACATTAACAGGAATGCTAGGTACTTCAGCTTGGTATGCTCCAGGTGCTGCAGTAAGTAGCTTGGTGCAATCAATTGCCTGTGATCAACAAAAAATGTTCCCTTGTTCAGTATTGTTGGAAGGAGAATTTGGTTTGAATGATTTATGCATTGGTGTACCCGTTATCTTAGCTAAAAACGGAATAGAAAAGATAGTTGAAATCAACTTGGATGAGGCAGAATTAAGACAGTTACAAGCATCAGCTGTTGGGGTAAAAGCGACCAACACCTTGCTAAACGATTTAAATTTATAATATTTACTAATTAGTGTTGCTGATTACAGAAAACTTTCTATTTTTGCAGCCCTAATTTAAGAAGATACGATTATGAGAAAAGACATACACCCAGATAATTACAGATTTTGCATATTTAAAGATATGTCAACAGAGTTTGCAATTTTAACTAAGTCTTGTATTGAAACTAACGATACGATTAAGTGGGAAGACGGTAATGAATACCCATTAGTAAAAATGGAGATTTCTTCTGATTCTCATCCTTTTTATACTGGTAAAGCAAAACTTATTGATACTGCTGGTAGAATTGATAAATTCAAAAACAAATACAAGAAATTCGCAAAATAATCGAATTTTAATCTATAGTAAAAAGCCCGCACATTTGTGTGGGCTTTTTTATTAACTTTGCTTTTATGAATGTAATTCTTTTTGACAGCAATAGGGAAAATTATTATCCCCTAACTTATACTCGCCCAATCTCTGATTTTAGGATAGGAATCCTAACGATTAAGGAGAAATGGGAGAAGTATTATAAATCAGTTTCAGTACAAACGGTTGATTATTTGTCGACTAAATTTCCTTCAAAATTAAAAAAAGATAATCTTTGGATTAACTCCAAGACCTTACCTTCAAGTGCATTGATAACCGAATTGGAAAGCTTAAGATTAGGAGAAGCTTTGGAGAAAAATGGGGAGGTTTTCGCTTTTCGCTCAGCTATTTTTGATTTGCAAAAAATGAACAGGATAGCTTCTCATGTTGAATTTAATACGGTTGAAAATGTGTGGGATATCTTTTTGGATAATGATAGAGAAATAGAAAGTGATTTTGCATTGCTTTCTAAAAGAAGGAAGTCAAAAGCCTTAAATGAAACCAATACTTTAGTTGGAGATAGAATTTTTATTGAAAAAGGAGCAAAAGTTTCTTGCAGTATATTAAACACAGAAAATGGCCCTATATATATAGGGAAAAATGCTGAGATAATGGAGGGTTCAATTGTTAGAGGTCCTTTTGCTATGTGCGAAAATTCAGTATTGAAAATGGGAGCTAAAATTTATGGAGCAACTACTTTGGGTCCTTATTGTAAGGTAGGCGGTGAGGTGAATAACTCAGTGTTTCTTGGTTACTCTTCCAAAGCGCATGATGGGTTTTTAGGAAATGCAGTAATTGGTGAGTGGTGTAACCTTGGGGCCGATACCAATAATTCTAATTTAAAGAATAATTATGCTGAGGTAAAACTCTGGAATTATAAAACGGAACGCTTCAAAAAAACAGGATTGCAATTTTGCGGACTCATTATGGGCGATCATTCCAAATGTGGTATTAATACCATGTTCAATACAGGTACAGTTGTTGGGGTGAGTGCTAATATATTTGGGAGTGGTTTTCCTAGAAATTTTATTCCTTCTTTTAGTTGGGGAGGTGCTGCAGGTTTTTCAATTTACAAATTACCAAAAGTTTTTGAAGTAGCTGAAAATGTGTTTGCTAGAAGAAAATTGAAGTTTGATAAAACGGAACAGGATATTCTTGTGGAAGTGTACGGTATGACAAAACGCTACAGAAACGAATCCTAACTGACAAAAATTACATATTTCAATTATGGCACACTAATTGCATTAGTTGATTGGTGAAAAAAAATTATTATGAGAAATAAATATCCTTTGGATGGCTTTGAGTTATCTGATTTAATAAATGAAGAAACAGAGTTTTTGCCATTAATGTCTGATGAGGATGAGGCAAAAATATCAAAAGAAGATACCCCTGATGTATTGCCAATTTTACCTTTAAGGAATACGGTACTTTTCCCTGGAGTAATTATTCCAATTACTATTGGTAGAGACCGTTCAGTGAAATTGATAAAAGATGCTGAAAACGGAAATAAAACAATTGGTGTAGTTTCTCAAAAGGATTTTGACACTGAACTTCCTGAATTAAAAGATTTGAATGAAGTAGGTACAGTTGCTCATATTCTGAAAATGCTAAAAATGCCTGATGGAAATATCACGGCAGTAATACAAGGACGTAAGCGCTTTAAAATTGAGGAAATGGTTCAAAATGATCCATACTATAAAGCCAGAATTACAGATTTAAAAGAAGTAAAACCTGAGAAAAAAGATGAAGAGTTTACTGCATTAGTTTCTTCAGTAAAAGATTTGGCATTAAGGATTATTGATGAATCTCCTAATATTCCTTCAGAGGCAGCTATTGCTATTAAGAATATTAAGAATACTTCTTTTGCTATCAATTTTGTTTCGTCTAACATGAACATAGGTTTGACTGAAAAACAATCCTTATTGGAAGAGGTGGATTTGAAAAAGCGAGCAATTTCAGTATTGGAATTATTGACAAAGGAATTGCAGCTTTTGGAGATGAAAAATAAAATCCAATCGAAAGTTCAAACGGATTTAGATAAGCAACAGAGAGAGTATTACTTGAATCAGCAAATGAAAGCAATTCAAGAGGAATTAGGAGGAAGTGGTTCGCAAAAGGAGATTGATGAAATGCGTACTCAAGGATCTAAAAAGAAGTGGAACAAAGAGGTGGCTAATGCTTTTGATAAAGAGTTAAGAAAGTTGCAAAGGATGAATTCTTCTATGTCCGATTATGCGGTGCAAAGAAGTTATATTGAGCTTGTATTGGATTTGCCTTGGGATGAAGTTACTAGTGACAGTTTTGATTTGAAAAAAGCAAAAGAGATTTTGGATAGAGATCATTTTGGTTTGGAAAAAGTAAAGGAAAGAATCATAGAACATTTGGCAGTCTTAAAGCTAAGAGGGGATATGAAATCGCCTATTTTATGTTTGTATGGTCCTCCTGGAGTTGGAAAAACTTCTTTAGGAAAATCGATTGCTGAGGCATTGGGTAGAAAATACGAAAGAGTTTCTTTAGGTGGATTAAGAGATGAGTCGGAAATTAGAGGGCACAGAAAAACGTATATTGGAGCTATGCCGGGTAGAATTATTAAATCTATTCAGAAAGCGAAATCATCTAACCCAGTTTTTGTGTTGGACGAGATTGATAAGGTAACTAGAGATTCTCATGGCGATCCTTCTTCTGCACTTTTGGAAGTATTGGATCCTGAACAAAATGAAGCTTTTCATGATAATTATTTGGAGTTAGATTATGATTTGTCGAAAGTAATGTTTGTGGCAACTGCTAATTCATTGGCAACCATTCAGCCAGCACTAAGGGATAGGATGGAGATTATTGAAATAAACGGTTATACTATTGAAGAGAAGGTTCAGATTGCAAAAAAACATTTATTGCCAAAACAATTAAAATCCCATGGGTTAAAAGCAGAACAATTTACACTTTCGGATGCTATGCTAGAGAAAATTGTTGACCAATATACTCGTGAATCGGGAGTGAGAACTTTGGATAAAATGGTGAGTAAAATGATTCGTAATGTGGCAAAGTCATTGGCTATGGAAGAATCTTTTGATTATTCGCCAGGAAATGAAGTGGTGGAAAAAGTGTTGGGAGCCCCAAGATTTGATAGAGATCGTTTTACGGATAACTCAGTAGCAGGTGTAGTTACAGGCTTGGCTTGGACTTCTGTTGGTGGTGATATTTTATTTATTGAAAGTAGCTTAAGTAAAGGAAAAGGAAAGCTTTCTGTTACAGGAAATCTTGGGAAAGTAATGAAAGAGTCGGTAACAATTGCCATGGAATATTTGAAAGCGCATGCTGGAGAATACGGGATAAATACGGAGGTGTTTGATAAATGGAATGTGCATGTGCATGTGCCAGAAGGAGCAACTCCTAAGGATGGTCCTTCAGCAGGAATTACCATGTTTACTTCCTTAATATCTTCTTTTACACAAAGAAAAGTAAAAGAGAAAATTGCTATGACTGGCGAACTTACTTTAAGAGGGAAAGTATTGCCTGTTGGCGGAATTAAAGAAAAGATTTTGGCAGCAAAGCGTTCAGGAATTAATGAGATTATTCTTTCTAAGCAGAACAAGAAAGATATTTTAGAAATAAATGAAAAGTATGTAAATGGAATGATATTCCATTATGTAGATACTTTGATTGAAGTAACGGATATTGCTTTGCTAGCTGAAAAAGTAGAGGGTGCGATTACTATTAATTAGTACATTTGGAAATAATAAGGCTGATGTATATGCGTTAAGTCTAAATTAATGAAAAGAAAAATAATTTTAATAGCATTTTGTTTACCTTTGAGTCTCCTGGCTCAAATTGGAGGGACAACTGCTTTTTCATTTATTGATGTGGAGTTGTCTCCAAGGATTGAAGCTATGGGAGGAAGTGGAATTACCATCATTGATAATGATGTGGCTTTAGCGCAAACTACCCCTTCATTATTGAATGCTGAAATGCATAATGGTTTGGTTTTTTCTTTTACGGATTACTTTTCTGACATTAATAGTATTGGTTTTTCTTATGCCAGAAAATGGAAAGAATTTGGGATTGTTTCTTTAGGAATTAAAGCAGTAAATTATGGTGATTTTGAGCATAATGATGCTGCTGGAAATAATTTAGGTTCATTTTCTGCTCACGATCAAGTAATTACATTAGGAATTGCTAAAGCTTTAAATGAAAAGTTTACCCTTGGTGTAAACTTAAATTTGCTAAACTCTCAATACGAAACATATCATGCTTTAGCACTTGCCTCTAATGTGGCAATAACTTATTTTAATTCCGAAAAGGAGTTTACTTCTACTTTGCTTCTTAAAAACATGGGAGGACAGCTTGTTGCCTATACTAGTCAAAAAGAAAAACTTCCTTTTGATGTGCAGTTGGGAATGAGTAAGGAGTTAAAACACCTTCCCTTTAGGTATTCACTTACTTTCCATCATCTTAATCAGTTTGATATAAAGTCACCTTATAAGTTAACTTCTCAAACTAATATTGAAACGGGAGAGTTGGAAATAAAAGAAGAAAGTATTGCTAAAACAGCATTACGACATTTGATTATTGGAGCTGAATTAAATCCTTTTCGTAAAAGTCTTTTTATAAGAGGAGGTTTTAATTTTCAAAGAAGGTTTGATATGAGCCTTTCTACTTATCCTGCTTTGGTTGGTTTTTCATGGGGAATAGGATTTAAGGTGTCAAAATTCAGGTTGGATTATAGCAGGGCATCTTATCATTTGTCAGGAGCACCAAATAATTTTAGTATTGCTACAAATTTGAGTACTTTTGGACTCTAAATGGGTTTACCTTTTAATATAGCGATTGACGGCCATTCTTCCTGCGGGAAAAGTACCATTGCAAAAGCAGTGGCTAGCAAATATGGTATGCGCTATATTGATACAGGAGCAATGTATCGTGCGGTAACACTTTATTGTATGCGTAATAATATTATTGCTAATAAAAAAATTGATCTAGCCAGTCTTGTGGCTGAATTAGATGAAATTACAATTAATTTTATTTTTAATGCAACTACAAAACAATCAGAAACGATTCTGAATGGTAAGAATGTTGAGCAGATTATTAGAGGACTTGAAGTTTCAGATAATGTGAGTATTGTGGCTCAAATTCAGCAAGTGCGTGAAAAACTAATTGCTTCACAGCAAGAGATTGGTGAGCAAGGAAATGTAGTGATGGATGGGAGAGATATTGGCACAAAAGTATTTCCTGATGCTAAGCTGAAATTGTTTGTAACGGCAAGTGCTAATATAAGAGCTCAGAGGAGGTATGATGAATTGCAGAAAAAAGGAGAGGAAGTTACTTTTGATGATGTGTTGGGTAATCTTACTTTAAGAGATGATCATGATACAAATAGAGAAATAAACCCTTTAGTTCAAGCAAAAGATGCAATTTTAATTGATAATTCTGAGCTGTCAATTCAAAATCAAAATGCTTTGATTGATGATTTAATAACAACTAAATTAAGAGAATAATGGAAGTTACTATTGATAAATATTCAGGCTTTTGTTTTGGTGTAGTGTATGCAATACAAATGGCAGAAGATATCTTGGAAACAGAAGATAAATTATATTGTTTAGGGGATATTGTGCATAATAACAAGGAAGTGGAACGTTTGACTGATATGGGTTTAAAAATTATTGATCATGATGATTTGAAAGAAATTTCGGATTGTAAGGTGCTGATTCGTGCCCATGGAGAGCCACCATCAACTTATAATCTTGCTCTTGAAAATAACATACAATTATTGGATGCTTCCTGTCCTGTGGTGTTGAAATTACAGCACCAAATTAAGGAAGGGTATGAGGATATTAAAAAGATAGATGGCCAAGTAATTATTTTTGGAAAAGAGGGGCATGCTGAGGTAACTGGTTTACTAGGACAAACTAAAAATGATGCGATAATAGTAACGACTATTGATGATTTAGAGAAGGTAGATTTTTCTAAATCAATTTATATTTATTCCCAAACAACAAAAAGTCCAAAAGCATATAAAGCTATTAGTGATGTAATAGCTGAAAAGGTTAAAATGGCAGATGGTGAAAATGTAAAATACATAGTGCACGATACTTTGTGTAGGCAAGTTTCGGGCCGTGAGCCTCAATTAAAGCAATTTTCAAAGGATAATGATGTAATCGTTTTTGTGAGTGGACAAAAAAGCTCTAATGGAAAAATGTTATATAAATCATGCAAAGAAGAGAATGCTAATTCTTACTTTGTTTCGGATGTAGACGAGATAAAGAATGACTGGTTTTCGGCTGCAAATTCTGTTGGAATTTGTGGAGCAACTTCTACCCCAAGATGGTTGATGGAAAATGTGCAAAACGCTATTGAAAATATAGCTTAAAATTCTTGTTTGTTATTTCAGATTAAAGTTGTATTTTTGCAGCCCTTTTCAGAATGTGTTGTAAGGTAGTGTAAAGGAAAAATATAAAATTAATAGCTCTTAAAGTTTAAACATCTCAGCCTTACTTACTTTAAGATACAAATGTAAAATGACAAAATGTCAGAAGAAAACAAAAAAGAAACTGCACCAAAAGCAGTAGAAACTCCTCAAGTTGAGGAGGTAGTAGTAACTGAAACTCCAGTTGCTGAAGAAGTAAAAGTAGAAGCAGCTCCAGTACTTGAAGAAGTAAAAGTAGAAGCAGCTCCAGTACTTGAAGAAGTAAAAGTAGAAGCAGCTCCAGTACTTGAAGAAGTAAAAGCTGAAAAAACTCCAAAAAAGAAAGTTGAAAAAGTAGAAGAATTTGATTGGGACAAAGCGGCTCAAAACGATATGTATTCTAGTAAAGAAAGAACTGATTTAGAAAAAGAATACAGTGCTACATTACCTGATGTTATCGATAAGCAAGTTATAGATGGTACAGTTGTAATGGTTACTGAAAGAGAAGTTGTTGTTGATATCAACTTTAAATCGGATGGTGTACTTAGTTTTAATGAATTCAAGTATAATCCTGAATTAAAAGCTGGTGATACTGTTGAGGTTTTAGTTGAAAAACAAGAAGATAAAAATGGACAATTAGTTTTATCTCACAGAAGAGCGAGAGTATTAAGAGCTTGGGAAAAAGTAAATATTGCTTTAGGAACTGGTGAGGTTGTTAATGGTCAAATCATGAGCAGAACTAAAGGTGGAATGATTGTTGATGTATTTGGTATTGAGTGTTTCTTACCAGGTTCTCAGATTGATGTTAAGCCTATCCGTGACTATGATGAATATGTTGGTAAAAAGATGGAATTCAAAGTTGTTAAGGTAAACGAGTCATTCCGTAATGTTGTTGTGTCGCATAAAGCATTAATTGAAGCTGATTTAGCAGTTCAAACTAAAGAAATCATGTCTAAATTAGAAAAAGGACAAGTTCTTGAGGGAACTGTTAAAAACATTACTTCTTATGGTGTGTTTGTTGACTTAGGAGGTATTGATGGATTAATTCATATTACTGATTTATCTTGGGGTAGAATTTCTCATCCAGATGAGATTGTATCGTTAGATGAAACAATTAATGTTGTAATCCTTGACTTTGATGAAGGTAAGAGTAGAATCCAATTAGGATTGAAACAATTAGGTGCTCATCCTTGGGAAAAATTAGATGAAAACTTAAAAGTTGGTGATGAGGTTGATGGTAAAGTTGTAGTGGTTGCTGACTATGGTGTATTTGTTGAATTACAAGCAGGAATTGAAGCATTATTACATGTATCTGAAATGTCTTGGTCAACTCATTTAAGAAGTGCAAATGATTTCTATAAAAAAGGTGATGCAGTAAAAGCACAAATCTTAACCTTAGATAAAGAAACTAGAAAAATGTCATTAGGTGTTAAACAAATGACACCAGATCCATGGGCTGATATTGCAGCTAACTTCCCTGTTGGATCAAAGCATAGTGTGAAAGTAAGAAACTTTACAAACTTTGGAATTTTTGTTGAATTAGTTGAAGGTGTTGATGGTTTAGTACATATCTCTGATTTATCATGGTCTAAGAAAATTAAGCATCCAGCTGAGTTTACTCAAGTTGATGCAATGCTTGATGTTGTTGTATTAGATATTGATAAAGGAAACAGAAAAATTAGTTTAGGACATAAGCAATTAGATGAAAATCCTTGGGATGAGTATGCTAAGCAGTTCAAAGAAGGAAAAGACTATGAAGGTA
>JBLGCF010000029.1:0-12323 GCA_047617145.1 Thalassomonas sp.
AAAACATATAGAATAAAGAAAGGATTCTAATTGCTAGAGTAAAATTTCTTTTCATAATATAAATATAATAAGTTTAATTATTCAAAAGTACTAAATAATTTTCTAAAAAAGTTCGAACTTAGGACCGTAAGGCCCACCAAAAACAAACCCACTCATTTGAGTGGGTTTTTATTTATCCAATACTTACTAATCTAATTCTTTTTCCATTAACAAATTTAAAGTTTCCTCTAAAACCAATTTCATTATCTATCTTCTTGCTAAAAGATTCTAGAAACTTTTGAGGTATTTCAATCTCAACTTTATCCATATAAAGATAAGTGCTATCATTTAACTGACTTAAAGTGTAATTAGAAATACCCTCTTCTTCTAATTTATGATAATACCTTAAAGGATCTATAAACATTCTAAATATTACCGTATCAGATACCTTTTCTTTAGAAATGACTTTTAAGAAAGAATACTCATAATGAGTTCCATCTGACAGCTCACCTATATCAAGTTCTTTAACTCTTAGAGTATAATAATACCCCCATTCAAAATCAAATCCATCAATATACTCGGCTTCAGATTCAGGAGAATCAAGTACTAGCCTTTTAAAATGCTCATAATTCTGAGTATACATGTGAGGCTCAATTTTTATTTCTTTAATTACCGCTTGCTGTCCAAATAAGAATGTAGGCATACAAAGTAAAATAAATAGTTGTTTTTCCATTTTGCAAACTTACAAAAGAAAAAATTCAATAATAAGGGCCATAATGGCCACCAAAAACCTGCACAACAATGTGAAGGTTTTTTTATATTTTAGCTTCATGAAAATAACAATTAGAGAGGGATTAAAAACAGATCTTCCTACTGCATTAAAACTTATTAAAGAATTGGCTGATTATGAAAATGCTCTTGACCAGGTTTCTATTACAATAGAAGAATTAGAAAATGATGGATTTGGCAAGCATCCTTGGTTTTGGTTTTTAGTTGCAGAACAAAAAGATGAAATTATTGGATTATCTTTTTATTGGATTCGCTACTCAACATGGAAGGGTAAATTCTTATTTCTGGAGGATTTTATAATTAAAGACAAATATAGAAGGCAGGGTATTGGATCTAAATTATTTGAAGCAACAATCAAAATATGTCAAAAATTAGAACTTAATGGAATGATATGGCAAGTATTAGACTGGAATGCTCCTGCAATAGATTTCTATAAAAAGTACAATGCGGATATTAGTAAAGATTGGTTGAATGGAAAACTAACAAAGAAACAAATTGAAAAAATCAATGCGCTACATTAAGAAAATAATTATTAAGGAAATCCAGACCCTTTTCTAGGCCAGCATGATAATCTTTTGTTAAGTCATCTACACTTGTACCCACTACACTTGATTTCAAAAAATCATCAGGGCAAACCTGAAGGATTTCTAAATTCTTATGCTTTGCTGTTAAGAAATCTACCGCCTTATTATATCTATTATTTTCCTTAAAAAAGTTATCCCTTACTTTCGGATTATTTTTCCACCAGTATCCAGCAGCTAAGCCTAAATAACTTAACCCATTTAATTTATAACCTAAAGGGTTTGGCCTGATAACGATTATTTTAGTTGCCCCAAAATCTGCAGCTGCCTTTCCAGGTATCGAATCAGACCATGCTCCATCCATAAAATTTACGCCATTAATTTTGCAAGAACCCTTTGTGAAAAAAGGCAATGAGGAAGTAGCTTGTAAACACTTGTAATAATTTTTCTTATTTGGCTCTAAATAAACAGCCTCACCATTTTCTAAATTAGTGGCTACTATGTAAAGTTCTTTATTCTTAATTGTCTCTTTAATGTTTTGTAAATCTAAAGGATTGTGCTCTTTAGCATATTTTGATAAAAAATTTAAATCCATATACCCCTGTTCTGAAAGAGCATGCCTATAGCTTAAGAATTTTTCATTAACCGATACTTCTTTGGAAAGCGAAAAATAGGATTTGTATTGGCTAGCCACATAATAGGACAAACACATTGCCCCACTTGAAACACCAATATAAATATCAAACGGATTAAATTTATTAATTAGAAATGCATCTAAAACTCCTGCTGAAAAAACGGATTTAAAACCCCCACCCTCAATTACTAATGCTACTTTTTCTTTATTTTCCATATTTTTTATTTTACAATAAATCGTTTCTGAACACTTCCGTCACTATAAATATAGAACAGTGGTGTATTCTGTGTTGGCGTAATTGTCCTTCCCAAAATATCAGTAATCCTTAAAAGAATTGGATCTTTATTAAAGGTTGCTTCCAAAATACTTGTGGTTGATGAGTAGGTATAAAACTCATACTCTGCTCGTTCAGGATTTAGTTGCATTGCCATATCATTTTGTGCTCTAATATAAAATTTCAATTCCTCTCCACTTGCTTGAAATGGCAAAGGAGCTGTATATATATTATCTCCTGCAAGCGCATCACCATTTTGCCCACTATCATTCATTTCGAATTCTTGAAACTTGGAATTATACTCACTAATGGTTGCCATCAAGTCCACAGAAGTCCCGTTAAAAACCTCAGCTGTAAGGAGATTATTATTCACCATTACATTCATTATTGAAGGTGGTATTTTCATTATTTCAGGATGGCCCAACAAATACGGTTTCCGCTCATCAATAGTCGATAGGATTCCTGCAAAACCATAAAACCATGACCAACTCCAAAGTGCTGATTCCACATTGTCATGGTATTCTGCAATGGTAAACGGTTTATTTACATCAGCATTAGCAGCTGCATATCCTAAATTCTGCAACTCAGTAATTGAATTACGAATAAAAGCTGTGTCCAATGACTCATCAATCATAGTCCGTAAATGTGCTGTGTATTGTAAATAATATTGGGGATTATCCAATAATTTATACAACAAAGGATTGGTTGTTGCATCAGTAGTGTATCCATAAAAAGGATCAAAATGATAAATATCATTTGGAGTAGACCAAACACCTCCTAACAAAGCCCCACCAAAACTCTCACTCAAATCCCAAGGGATCATCTGAAACAAACCATCTTTAGTTTGATAAAGGTAGTAATTATGAATATAGAAACCATTGTAAGTGTCCAAATTCGCAATAACCGTATTCACGGCAAAAGCCCACAATACCCTATCTACATTAAGTATGCTGTCAATTTCAGCAGTATTATTATTTAAGGTATTTATGAGTTGTAATAATTCTGCCCAACCTTTGTCCGATTTTAGGATATAACTATCGTAATACAAAGTACTGTCATTCCCTAACCAGTTTAAGTTTGGCTCGCCATTAGTTGTGGTGGTTTGCCCAAAAACCTGCACAGGATCGCACTTAAAAAGCACGCCATTTTTCTCGTCAAAATGTTTTTTTACAAATTGCTTATTGATGGATTCTGTATTTACATAAAGCCCCAAATAATTATTTTGCACATATAATTTCGCCAAATTTACTTCAGGAGTAGGCAAGTATTTTCTATAGATTTTTGAAGCCGTAAACTCTTTTGCAAAAGTAGCATCCATCCAAGCATTTGCCAACTTTACTTTCTTTTTCCCTAATAGCTTTTGCCCTGCCATCCAATAGTTCATATCAATATTATAAGGCAGTTTTAGGTTTCCATTATTATTAGGCAACACAAAAGTAGAATTCCCTTTATAGCGAATACCAACACTATCGTAAGCCACCCCATTAAGCGTAATAGTTGCAGGTATGCGGTAGGTAGGATTTGTAAAAAATGAATCCACTAAAATGGAATGATAATTAGAATTCTGGAAATTTACATGGACACTCCTAAGCGAATCCTTGTCAAATAACCCCCCTGGCGATTCGTACAAATCCTGAGGATTATAAAGGGTTTGCGCACCCAAAAACAAAGGAAAGCAAAGGACTATGAGCAGAAGATTTTTCATTCCCCAAATTTAAGAAAATAAGTCAAGCAGCCAATCCTTAAAAGTCTGGGTTTTTTTATTTAATATCTTTTCTTATTTTTACTGAAAATAATTTCATGAAACAATTCCTACTTTTTCTTTTCTGCATTCCTCAATTACTATTAGCACAAAGCAACTGGTGCGGCACTGCCGATAGGATGCTAGGAGATATTCCCTCAGAACAAGATTTAATGCAGGTAATCAGAAACAATATACAAAATAAAAGTGGAGATTCTTTACTCATCATCCCTACTGTTGTGCATATTGTTCATCATAACGGTAATGGCGATATTTCCGATTTGCAAGTATTGGATGGCATGAGAGTAATTAATGAAGACTTTAGAAGAATAAATACTGACACCATAAATGGAAATCCTATTTTTTATCCTTTTGCAGGAGATTGTAAAATTGAATTCCGATTGGCAAAACTGGATCCTAATGGCGATTCCACTTCAGGGATTACCCGAACGGACACTTCTATATACCCACATCCAGAACCAACAAATGCTAGTTTTGACAATGTAAAATACATTGTAAATTGGCCACCGAATATGTACTTTAATATTTGGTTAGTACGCCATATTTCAGGTGGTGCTTTAGGGTATGCGCAATATCCAGGTACTACATTTACTTATGGCGGACCTTGGGAAACTTACGGCCCTACCATTCGCTCTTATGAATGGGGAACGATTGGATCTTCTGCTTCTGATGGTAGAACGGCTACCCATGAAATTGGGCATTGCCTAGGGCTATACCATACTTTCTTAAGTTATTCTGCAACTTGTGGTGCCGAGTGCGATACTACTGGTGATGAAGTATGCGACACCCCTCCGACCCTACCAACTAGCGGATGTACTACTGCAAATCAATGTTCCAATGACACAATGGGGCCCTCAGCTTTCACACAAGACATGACCGACCAATTGGAAAATTACATGAGTTATAACACTTGTCAGAATATGTTTTCCATAGGACAAAAAGACAGGATGAGAGGATTCCTAACTACTTTAGATACACTTAACGGATTGTATTTGGACGACAACCTAATTGCAACTGGGCTGATGCAAACCACTGCAATTACTGAACTACCCAATAATGAAAATAGAAAACTCATAAAAATAGTTGATGTTTTAGGCAGAAACACCAATTATAAAAAGAATATTCCTCTCTTTTATTTGTATGATGATGGAATAGTAGAGAAAAGAATAGTTATGGAATAATGCTTAAGTTTGAGGACTTTAAAAACAATAGATTAACAAACAACTAAGATTATGACAGTTAGACAAATATTGGAAGGAACTAAGTATGAAAAATATATATCAGCCTTTCATCAAAAGGGTATTAGCGAAATAGATGAAATAAGAGACTTAAAAAAAAATGGAAATTTAATTCAAATACTTAATGAGATTATAGAACATAAAGAAGATATTGTTGGATTAAAAGATTTATTACAGGCTTCTTTAAATAAGGCAGGGCTGAAATTAATGCTAATTGTGTTTGCTCCAATTCTTTTATTAATAATTATTACTATGATTATCTTAGCAAACGCGTGAACTCAAAAAACGTAAACAAGCAGAGAAATGTTATTGAGTAAATATATCTATAGTGCTTTTTCCTGCTTTTTCAAAAACCTTTTCTACCGCTTTTCTTCCTTGTTCCCTTAAGGAAATAGAATAATCATTTACATACAAAGCAATGTGCGCATCTACTACTTGTTTTTTCATTTCGTTAGCATGGCACTTCACATAATCAGCAGAACTATTAGGATTTGCAAAAGCATATTCAACTGATTTTCTCAGCACTCTTTCTACTTTTTGTTGAGTTACTAAAGGCAATTCTCTTTTTACTACTATGCCCCCCAAAGGAATAGGCAATCCTGTTTCCTCTTCCCAAAACTCACCCAAATCTTTTACTTTTTCCAAGCCTTTTTCTTGATAAGTAAAACGGTTCTCATGAATAATAATTCCCGCATCTACCTTTCCACCTAACACTTCATTTTCAATTTCAGAAAAAAGTGTTTCTACTTTATTTTGATATTCTGGAAAAGCAATACTCAATAACATATTAGCGGTAGTATATTTTCCAGGAATTGCAATTTTACTTTTAGCAGTTAAAATAGTATTTGGTTTTTTAATCAGTAGCGGGCCACAATTATTTCCAAGTACCGAGCCGCTATCCAATAATGCATAATCGTTTACGCAATGCGTAAAAGCATTGTAGCTGAGTTTTGTAATGTCCAATTTCCCGTCAAATGCCCACTTATTTAACTGTTCTACATCCGCAAAAAGAACTTCAAACTCCAAGCCTTCCGTATCAATTTTATGATGAACTAGTGCATCAAAAATAAAAGTATCGTTTGGGCAAGGCGAAAACCCTAAAGTTAATTTCATAATTCAGTAATTATTTGTGCAACTGCAATATTCAAGTTTTGTATCGCCAAAGGTATATTCCAATTTGCTTTATTTCGTTTTTCTACTTTATTAGAAATCGCTCTTATTTGCATGCAAGGAATACTAAATCCCTTACAGACTTTAAAAATAGCAGCCCCCTCCATACTCTCTACATCAGCACTTAGCCTGTTTGCTATTTCAGCAATGGAAGCCTCATTTCCATGAACAGTATTTACCGTAATCCCCTTCACTTTTTGCAAATCAGTTTTTCCTTCTACACTATATTTAGTTGCTAGCTCAAAGTCAGAAAACTGTTCGATTTCCACTCCATTTTCAAAACCTAATTCTGAAAAACTATCTTCTACTACCTCAACTACATTTCCTGTTTTAATTGCATCAGAAAAAGAACCAGCAACTCCCATATTAATTACTAAATCATATTTATTTCGCATTAATTCTTTAGTCAGTTGAATGGAAGTATTCACCATTCCCACCCCTGTTATTAGCACAGTGCAGTCCTTAAATTTATCTTCAATAACCTCCTGCTGTGTTGCTACAACTAATAGTATCTTCATTTGGCAAATATACCAAAAGAAAAGGTAGTATATTTGCAGCCTATTTATAAAAAGATGAGTGATACTTACAATAAAAAAATAGCCGATAGTATTCAATCGGTTTTATCAGAAATTGGTGAAAATCCTGAAAGAGAAGGTCTTTTAAAAACACCTGAGCGTGTAGCAAAATCAATGGATTTTTTAACCAATGGGTACAACCAAGATCCTGCTAAAATTCTTAAAACAGCCATGTTTGCTGAGGATTACAGTCAAATGGTTTTAGTAAAGGATATTGAATTATATTCTTTATGTGAACACCACATGCTACCATTTTTTGGGAAAGCACACATTGCTTATATTCCAAACGGACACATTGTTGGTCTAAGTAAAATACCAAGAATAGTTGATGTTTTCTGCAGAAGACTACAAGTTCAGGAACGATTAACTGACCAAATAAAAGATTGTATTCAAGATACTTTGAATCCGAAAGGAGTAGCTATTGTAATTGAAGCACAACACCTTTGCATGCAAATGAGAGGTGTGCAAAAACAACACTCTTCCACAACAACATCTGCTTTTTCGGGCATCTTTATGTCTGATGAAAAAACAAGAGCAGAGTTTATGAATTTGATAAAATAAAACAATGAAATCATACGTATTTCCTGGGCAAGGAGCCCAATTTCCTGGAATGGGAAAAGACCTTTATGAAGCATCAGCAGATGCAAAGCAATTATTTGAAACGGCAAATGAAATTTTAAGATTCTCAATTACCGATATCATGTTTGGTGAAGATGCTGAAGCACTAAAACAAACTAAAGTAACCCAACCTGCTGTCTTCTTACATTCCGTAATTCTAGCAAAAGTATTAGGCGATTCCTTCAAGCCAGAAATGGTTGCAGGCCATTCCTTAGGAGAGTTTTCTGCTCTAGTTTCAGCAGGATATTTATCTTTTGAAGATGGATTAAAACTAGTATCTAAAAGAGCAATGGCTATGCAAAAAGCTTGCGAACAAAACCCATCCACTATGGCGGCTGTTTTAGGATTAGAAAATGAAGTAGTTGAAAATATCTGTAAAGAAATTAAGGAAATTGTTGTTCCTGCAAACTACAACTGCCCTGGGCAATTGGTTATCTCAGGGAGCAATGGAGGAATTGATATTGCCTGTGAAAAATTAACTGAAGCTGGAGCAAGGAGAGCAATTAAATTGCCTGTTGGAGGGGCATTTCATTCTCCACTTATGGAGCCTGCAAGAGCAGAATTGGAGCAAGCAATTGACGAAACTAATTTTGCTAAAGGAGTTTGTGCTATTTACCAAAATGTAACAGCAACAGCCATTACTAATCCTGAAGAAATTAAAGAAAATTTAAAAAAGCAATTAACAGCATCTGTACTTTGGACACAAACTATGCAACAAATGATTGCTGATGGACTATCCTCAGTAACTGAAGTTGGTCCTGGAAAAGTACTGCAGGGATTATTCAAAAAAGTTGATCGAAAACTGGAAACGCAAAGCGCTAGTTTATAAAGTAGCGTTCAGCAACTTTCCACTATTTACTAAATCATGCCAGGCTTTTTGAGTCTGGCATTTTTCATATAATTCAGCATGATTCATATTATGGCAATCCGTACCTACCAAGCTCACCATGCCTGAATTAATTAAGGCTTCCGTTTTTTTCTTTATTTGCGGAGAATAATAAGCAATTAAAGAAAGTAAGTTAATTTGCAACAAGACACCTCTACTTATCAATTCTTCATAATCCTTTATTGAATAATAATTATACCTTTCAGGATGAGCCAATACTACTTTATACCCTTCTAATTGTAATTTAAAAATAATGTCAAATAGGTTTCTTGGCGCTTCCATAAAGGAAAGCTCTACCAAAATATAGTTATCGCCAAAAGTTAGGAACTTCTCCTTTCCTATTTTCTGCTCAAATTCATAATCAATATAGTATTCGGCAGCTGCCTCTATTTCCATATTGATGTTTTGTACTTTTAATTCTGCACGGACATCAGCCAACCCATTCAATATTGTTTCGGAAGAATTTTGATAGAAATCACTCATTACATGTGGGCTAGTAATTACCTTACTAAATCCCAATTCGTGCATTTTTTTAATTAATGTAATGGAGGCTTCCATATCAGGAGCACCATCATCAATACCTGGAATAAAATGGGAATGAATATCTGTTTTCAATACTGAAAAATCAAGTACTTCACATGCTTTTTCCTTCTTATTTAAAAACCATTTCAGCATTAACTATATTGTTCTTTATAATATTTTTGGTAATCCCCAGAAGTAATGTTATCCATCCACACTTCATTAGATAAATACCAAGCAATTGTTTTTTCTAAGCCTTCTTCAAATTGCAAAGATGGCTCCCAACCTAATTCATTTTTCAATTTATTAGCATCAATAGCATAACGCTTATCGTGCCCTGGTCTATCCTTCACATAAGTGATTAGACCCTCAGCAGTACCTGCTTCATTACCTAAAGCAATATCCATTTGTTTGCACAATATTTTAATCAAATCGATATTAGTCCATTCGTTAAACCCACCAATATTATACGTTTCTCCATTCCTACCTTCATGATAAATTTTATCAATCGCAATGGAATGATCCACTACATATAACCAATCCCTAGTAAATTTTCCATCACCATACACTGGTAATCCTTTTCCATTTCTGATGTTATTAATAAATAGGGGCAACAACTTTTCAGGAAACTGATTAGGCCCGTAATTGTTAGAGCAATTTGAAATAACATAAGGCATTCCGTATGTATTTCCATAAGCCCTTACAAAATGATCGGAACTTGCTTTAGAAGATGAATATGGCGATTGCGGGTCATAAGAAGTAGTTTCTAAAAACAAACCTGTATCTCCTAAACTTCCGTACACCTCATCAGTAGAAACATGATAAAATAACTTCCCTTCTTCATTTCCTTTCCATAGGTTTTTTGCAGCATTCAATAAGTTAACTGTCCCCACCACATTGGTCATAATAAATTCCATAGGATTAGTGATGGAACGATCAACATGGCTTTCAGCTGCCAAATGCACTACTCCATCAAAATTATATTTTTCAAATAAGCTCTTGATATACCCTTCATCAACTATATCGCCTTTTTCAAAAATATAATTTTCCTTATTTTCTATATCTCTTAAATTTTCCAGATTTCCTGCATAGGTCAACACATCTAAGTTTACAATTTTGTAATGAGGGTATTTATTTACAAATAAACGCACTACATGCGAACCTATAAAGCCTGCACCTCCTGTTATTAATATCGTTTTACTCATCTTTTCTTTTCGTTTTTTGAAATGGGTAGCAAATATAGGCAATTATTACACAATGCTTTGCGTTAATTAGCCACTGAAAATGTATTTTAGCCCACAAATCTGATAACTGACTATGAGAACCCTAATAATCCTCTGTTTTACTTGCTTTTGTTTTACCACTTTTGCGCAAAAAAATAAACAAAGTGCTTTAACTTTTGGCTACACCCATCAATTGCCAATTGGTGAGTTAGCTAACCGATTTGGCGACAATTCATCTATCGGGGTTTCTATCTTTCAAGAAAAAGAAAACAACCTATTTTACGGAATAGAAGGAGGATATCTATTCAGCAATAATGTAAAAGATACTTCCATTTTTAACAATATCACTACATCAACCGGATCAATTATTGGAGCGGATGGAACTTACTCAAACATCAACTTAATGGAAAAAGGTTTTGATGTTCATGCCTTTGCAGGTTATGCCTATCATCCAAATGAAAATAATTTAAGTGGGGTTTATCTTTCGGGAGGAATAGGTTTTTTGCAACATCAAATTTTTATTGATACTAAAAATCAAAATATACCACAGCTTGATGAAGAGTACAAAAAAGGATATGATCGTTTAACAAATGGAATAAGCACAAAATGGGAGGCTAGCTATAAATATTACAGTAAAAACGGAAAGTTTCAAATGTATGGGGGGCTGAACATGACTATTGCCTATACTAAAAGCAGGCGCCCTTACTTATTTGATAAAATGGACTATACGCCAAACACTGGGAACTGGGATAATTTATTAGGAATAAATTTGGGAATTATTATTCCTATCCACCGAAAGAATGAAGAGGAATTTCATTACTACTAAATGAGCATCCTATACAATATTAGTATACAACTTTATGTAATTGCAATTCGGATTGCATCACCATTTAACGCAAAAGCTAAGTTTTGGGTAAAAGGAAGAAAAGATATTTTTCAAAAACTAGCAGAAGCAATAAAAGGAGAGCATAATATTGTTTGGTTTCATTGCGCATCCTTAGGGGAATTTGAACAAGGGAAACCTATTATTGAAGGCTACAAACAAAAATATCCTAGTCATAAAATTCTATTGACTTTCTTTTCACCTTCAGGATTTGAAATCCGTAAAAATTATGAGGGGGTAGATTGGGTTTTTTATCTTCCTGCTGATACAAAATCAAATGCAAAAAAATTCATCAGTATTTTAAAACCTATAAAAGTTGTTTTTGTTAAGTATGAATTTTGGTTCAATTATATGGCTGAGCTTAAAAAACAAAACATTTCTTTTTATAGTGTGTCTGCTATTTTTCGTGATGGGCAAGCATTTTTTCAATATAAATGGTGGGCAGAGCAACTTAAAAATGTCACACACTTTTTTGTGCAAGACAAAACCTCAGCCTATTTACTTAAAAGCATAGGATTCACGAATCACACAATAAGTGGAGATAGTCGATTTGATAGCGTACTAACCACTACCAATAATCCTGAATTATTCCCATTAATTGAGCAGTTTTGCAAAACAAAACCCACAATTATTTGCGGAAGTACTTGGCCAAAGGATGAAGTACTTTTAAGTCAGTTCATAAAAGAAAATCCTCAGTATAATTATATTATTGCACCACATGAAATGCATCATATTTCACACTTGCAAAAACAAACTGGTGCGCAATTATTTTCAACATCAAATACTGAAAATATCAATTCAAATAATGTGCTTATTATTGACAACATTGGAATTTTATCTAGTATTTATCAGTACGCAAATATTGCTTATATTGGTGGTGGATTTGGTTCAGGAATACATAATATTTTAGAAGCCATAACTTTTGGATTACCCGTTATATTTGGTCCTAATTATCAAAAATTCAATGAAGCTACCGAATTGATAGCATTAGGAGGAGCAAAAAGTATTAGCAATTATACTGAGCTAACTTTAGCGATTGATTCATTTGCTAATTTTGACCAAAAAATTGCAACTAATTATATCAAAAATAGTAGTGGTGCAACTGAAACTATTCTAGAAAGTCTATAAAAACAAAAAAGCAGAAACTTTCGTTTCTGCTTTTTGTACCCGGGACGGGACTTGAACCCGTACGGACTAATGTCCATTGGATTTTAAGTCCAACGTGTCTACCAATTCCACCACCCGGGCAGGG
>JBLGCF010000030.1:0-12179 GCA_047617145.1 Thalassomonas sp.
CCTTCATTAATCGTTTAGCATGTTGAGGGGTTAGAATAACTCTCGACTTTACTTTTGCTTTAGGAATTCCTGGCATCATTTGTATAAAATCAACCACAAACTCTGATGGGGAATGATTGATAATAGCCAAGTTGCTATACGTTCCTTCAGCCACCTCTTCACTAAGTTCAATGTTTAGTCCTTCTTTTTTCTTTTCCTCTGACATAATAATTATTTTACTCTTCTACTGAAGTTTCAGTTGCTACAACCATCTCATCAGTTGCAACTTCTTCCTCAGTATCAGGATTCATTAATTTATCGTACTCTGCTTGTGAACCAACAACTGTTTCATCAGCTTGAACTAACCCTGTACCTGCTGGTATTTTTTTACCAATAATTACATTCTCTTTCAATCCGATTAAGTTGTCACGCTTAGCATTAATTGCAGCCTCATTAAGTACTTTAGTAGTTTGTTGGAATGATGCAGCAGAAATCCAAGAATCAACTTGTAGTGAAGCTCTTGTAATTCCTTGAAGAACTGGAATCGCTACTGCCGGAACTGCATCTCTTGATTCTACTTCTTTCATATCCTTACGCTTCAATCTTGAGTTTTCTTCTCTTAATTCTCTTTGCGAAATAATTTGACCATTTTGCAAATCTTCAGAATCTCCAGAATCAGTTACAAGCTTCATCCCAAAAATTTTGTCATTTTGTTCATTAAACTTCTCTTTTCCTACCAATGAATTTTCTAAGAAATAAGTATCACCAGAATCAGCAATTTTCACTTTACGCATCATTTGTCTTACTAATACCTCAAAGTGTTTATCGTTAATCTTCACCCCTTGCAAGCGGTATACATCTTGAATTTCATTTACAATGTATTGTTGTACAGTAACTACACCTTTAATTGCTAAAATATCAGCAGGAGTAATAACACCATCACAAAGTGGAGTACCTGATTTTACGTAATCATTTTCTTGTACTAAAATATGCTTAGCTAATTTGACTAAGTATTTTTTAGTCTCACCATTCTTAGAAGTAATAACAACCTCTCTGTTTCCTCTTTTGATTTTTCCGAATGATACAGAACCATCAATTTCAGAAACTACTGCTGGATTAGAAGGATTTCTTGCCTCAAACATTTCTGTTACTCTTGGAAGTCCTCCAGTAATATCCCCAGATGAACCTGCTGATCTTGGAATCTTAGCTAAAATAGCACCCGCTTTAATCTTAATTGCATCTTCAACAGCTAAATGCGATCCTACAGGAACACTATAGTTTTTATCACCAATTGTAATAGAAGGAGAAATTTTTCTATTTCTACTATCAATAATTACTTTTTCCTGATGACCAGTTTGTTCGTCAGATTCAGTACGATAAGAAACACCTTCTTCAATATCTTTGAATTCTACCTTACCAGCAATCTCAGAAACAATTACTGCATTATAAGGATCCCACTCACAAACTACATCCCCTTTCTTAACACTTCCTTCTTTAATAAAGATAGTAGAACCATAAGGAATAATTGCTGAAGAAAGGATTACTCCATTCTTATCATCAATTACTCTAGTTTCAGCCGATCTACTAATTACGATCTCAATTTTATCTCCATCCTTATTAGTTGTCTTAACTGTTCTTAAATCTTCAATTTCTAATCTACCATCTTTCTTAATAGTGATAGAAGAGTCAACCTCTGACCTAGATGCAGTACCCCCAACATGGAAGGTTCTAAGTGTAAGCTGTGTACCTGGCTCTCCAACTGATTGAGCTGCAACTACACCAACGGCCTCACCTACTTGTGCCATTCTACTGGTTGATAATGATTTACCATAACACTTAACACAAATACCTCTACGAGTAGCACAAGTTAATGCTGAACGAACTTCCACCATTTCAATTCCTGCTGCTTCAATTTGTTTAGCAACAGTAGCTGTAATCATGTCAGATGAAGCAACCATTAACTTTTCAGTTTTTGGATGATGTACATCATGTAAGCTTACTCTACCAGAAACTCTATCGCTTAAAGATTCAACAATATCATCATTATTCTTCAATGCAAAAGTTTCTAATCCTCTTAATGTTTCACAATCTTCTTCAGTAACAATAACATCTTGCGCTACATCAACTAATCTTCTTGTAAGGTAACCTGCATCTGCCGTCTTTAGTGCCGTATCTGCAAGTCCTTTTCTAGCCCCGTGAGTCGAGATAAAGTATTCCAAAATTGAAAGTCCCTCTCTAAAGTTAGTTGTAATAGGATTTTCAATAATTGATTCTCCATGATCACCTGATTTTTTAGGCTTAGCCATTAACCCCCTCATACCAGATAACTGACGAATTTGTTCCTTAGAACCCCTTGCACCAGAATCAAGCATCATATATACAGAGTTAAATCCTTGTTTGTCAGTACTAATGTTTCTCATAACGGTATCCGTCAATCTTGCATTAGTAGTTGTCCAAACATCAATTACTTGGTTATATCTTTCGTTATTCGTAATGAAACCCATTGAATAATTACCCTTAATCTCAGCCACTTTTTTATGAGCTTCAGCAATTAATCCTTCTTTTTCTTCAGGAACAATTACATCACCAAGATTAAAGGATAACCCACCTCTAAATGCCATATCAAAACCAATAGCCTTAATTGCATCTAAGAAATGAACAGTACCAGCAACCCCACATCTTTCAAGTATATCACCGATAATATTTCTTAACGCTTTTTTAGTCAATAATTCATTTACAAATTCAACCTCTTCAGGTACATATTCATTAAATAAAACTCTACCAATAGTCGTGTCAACTAAAGCCGTTTTCCCTTTAGTATCCGTAACTCTTATTTTAATCATTGCGTGTAAGTCAGCTTGCTTTTCATTGTAAGCAATCCTCACCTCATCCAAAGAATAAAAAGTCATTCCTTCACCCTTCACTTTTTCTTCATCAGTTGAACGCTTCTCCTTTGTCATGTAATATAAACCAAGTACCATATCCTGTGAAGGTACAGTAATAGGAGCTCCATTTGCAGGATTCAAAATATTGTGTGAAGCCAACATTAATACTTGGGCTTCTAAAATTGCAGCAGCACCTAATGGCAAGTGTACCGCCATTTGATCCCCATCAAAATCGGCATTAAAAGCCGCACATGCTAATGGGTGCAATTGAATTGCTTTTCCTTCAATCATTTTAGGTTGGAAAGCCTGAATACCAAGCCTGTGAAGCGTAGGAGCCCTGTTTAATAAAACTGGATGTCCATGCATCACATTTTCCAAAATATCCCAAACTACAGGCTCTTTACCATCAATAATTTTTTTAGCAGATTTAACTGTTTTTACAATTCCTCTTTCAATCAGTTTTCTGATGATAAATGGCTTGTAAAGTTCAGCTGCCATATCCTTAGGAATTCCACATTCGTGTAATTCCAATTCTGGCCCTACAACAATTACCGAACGAGCAGAATAATCTACCCTTTTACCTAATAAATTCTGGCGGAATCTACCTTGTTTTCCTTTTAAGGAATCAGATAATGATTTTAAAGGTCTTTTACCATCTGCTTTTACAGCTGATGATTTTCTTGAATTATCAAAAAGAGCATCTACAGATTCCTGTAACATTCTTTTTTCATTTCTCAAGATAATTTCAGGAGCATTAATCTCCATTAATCTTTTTAGCCTGTTATTTCTAATGATTACTCTTCTGTATAAATCATTCAAATCAGAAGTTGCAAAACGCCCTCCATCCAATGGAACTAATGGCCTTAATTCTGGAGGAATAATTGGAATAACTTTAATGGTCATCCATTCAGGTCTGTTTTCAGTATGCAATTGTCCTTCACGCATAGATTCAACAATCTGTAAACGTTTTAACGCCTCAGTTTTTCTTTGTTGTGAAGTCTCATTAGCTGCCTGATCTCTTAACTGATTAGATAAATCATTTAAATTTAATTTTGCTAATAAGTCATGAATTGCTTCAGCACCCATTTTTGCAACAAATTTCTTAGGATCAGAATCACTTAAATACTGATTTTCTAATGGTTGAGCATCTAAAATATCTAAGTACTCTTCCTCAGAAAGAAAATCTAAATATTTCACTGCCTCTCCTTCAGTATTTACAGCACCTTCACCTACATTAATTACTACAAATCTTTCGTAGTAAATAATCATGTCTAATTTTTTAGAAGGTAATCCTAGTAAATATCCAATTTTGTTAGGCAAAGTACGAAAGTACCAGATATGCGCAACAGGAACAACTAAACTAATGTGTCCAATACGCTCTCTTCTTACTTTCTTTTCAGTTACTTCAACCCCACATCTATCACATACAATTCCTCTGTAACGAATTCTTTTGTATTTACCACAATGGCATTCAAAATCTTTGGTAGGACCAAAAACTCTTTCACAAAATAATCCACCACTTTCTGGCTTGTATGTTCTGTAGTTAATCGTTTCTGGTTTTGTAACCTCACCAGATGATTTGCCTAAAATATCTTCAGGAGATGATAAAGAAATCTTTATCGCCTTAATATCCTGAGATTGTCTGTTCTGTTTTGTATTTCTCATGAGTAATATTATTCAAATGAAACTTTAAGTCCTAAACCATTTAATTCGTGTAGCAATACATTAAATGATTCTGGAATTCCTGGTGTTGGTAATTCTTTACCTTTTACTATGGCCTCAAATGCTTTCGCTCTTCCGATTACATCATCCGATTTTAAGGTAAGCATCTCTTGTAAGATATTGGCAGCACCATATCCTTCCAGTGCCCAAACCTCCATCTCTCCAAGTCTTTGCCCTCCAAACTGAGCCTTACCACCAAGTGGTTGTTGTGTAATTAATGAGTATGGCCCAATAGAACGAGCATGCATCTTATCATCAATTAAATGACCTAGCTTAAGCATATAGATAATTCCAACTGTAGCTGTTTGTTCAAAACGCTCACCTGTACCACCATCATAAAGATAAGTTTGTCCTAATCTTGGTAATCCAGCTTCATCAGTTTCAGCATTAATTTGATCCATACTTGCTCCATCAAATACAGGAGTAAAGTATTTTTTACCTAATTCTTGTCCTGCCCAACCTAAGATAGTTTCATAAATCTGGCCAAGGTTCATCCTTGATGGTACACCAAGTGGATTTAAGATAATATCAACTGGCGATCCATCTTCTAAGAAAGGCATATCCTCATCTTTTACAATACGAGATACAATACCTTTATTTCCATGACGACCTGCTAACTTATCTCCAACCTTAATTTTACGCTTTTGAGCAATCTGAACTTTCGCTAATTGCAACACTCCATTTGGCAATTCATCACCAACAGTAATTGCAAAACGCTTTCTTCTATGCTCACCATAAATATCATTATACATTCTTAAATAGTTCTGAATCGTTCTATTTACTAACGTATTATTATCTTGACTTCCTGTCCATTTATAAGGATCAACTAATGTAAAGTCAATACCTAACAACATTTTCTTAGTAAACTTCTCACTCTTAGGAATTACCTCTTCTCCTAAAATATTCTTAACCCCTTTAGATGCTTTACCTCCAATAATTTGGTAAAGTTTAGTTGCTAAAATATTTTTAAGTGCAGAAGATTCTTTTTCAAAAATAGAATCTAAACGCTCTAACTCTTCTTTGTCAGCCGACTTAGCACGTCTATCTTTTACTGTTCTAGAGAATAATGACTTACCAATTACTACCCCTTGATTAGAAGGTTTAGTTTTTAATGAAGCATCTTTTACATCTCCTGCTTTTTCACCAAAGATAGCTCTTAATAATTTTTCTTCTGGAGTAGGATCAGATTCTCCTTTAGGAGTTATTTTACCAATAAGAATATCACCCGTTTTAACATGAGCACCAATTCTTACCATACCATATTCATCTAAATCCTTAGTTGCAGTTTCTGAAATATTAGGAATATCAGCTGTTAACTCCTCAGCTCCCCTTTTAGTTTCTCTAACATTAACAATATGTTCAGCAATATGTAATGAAGTAAATAAATCTTCTCTTACCACTCTTTCTGATAAGATAATTGCATCCTCAAAGTTATATCCTTTCCAAGGCATAAAGGCAACTTTTAAGTTACGCCCAATTGCTAATTCTCCATTTTCAGTTGCATAACCATCACACAATACTTGTCCTTTAGTTACTTTATCTCCAACTCTAACAATCGGTTGGATATTAATACAAGTTCTCTGATTTGTTTTTTGGAACTTAGTTAAGCTATAAGTTTTTTCATTCTCATCAAAACTTACTAATTCTTCATCCTCAGTTTTAGTGTATTTTACTTTTATTGTATTTGCATCAACATAAGTTACCTTACCTTCACCCTCTGCATTAATCATAGTACGCGAATCACGAGCAACATGTGGCTCAAGTCCTGTACCAACAATAGGTGCATCCGTTCTTAATAAAGGTACTGCTTGACGCATCATATTCGACCCCATCAATGCTCTATTCGCATCATCATGTTCCAAGAAAGGAATTAAAGATGCTGCAATAGATGCAATTTGATTAGGAGCTACATCCATCAAAGTTACATTCTTAGGTTCAGCAATTAAATAATCTGCTTCACTTCTTGATTGAACTCTTTCATTCTTAAATGAGCCATCCTCAGTAAGTGGAGCGTTCGCTTGTGCAATAATTTGTTCTTCCTCTTGTTCAGCACTTTTATAAACTGGTGCTTTTGAAATATCAATCTTTCCTTCCACAACATTTCTATAAGGAGTTTCAATAAATCCTAAAGTATTAATCTTTGCAAAAACAGCTAAAGATGAAATCAGTCCAATATTTGGTCCCTCAGGAGTTTCAATAGGACAAAGTCTTCCGTAATGCGTATAATGAACATCTCGCACCTCAAACCCTGCTCTTTCTCTTGTTAAACCTCCAGGCCCTAGAGCCGAAATTCTTCTCTTATGTGTTACCTCTGCTAACGGATTTGTTTGATCCATAAACTGAGACAATTGTGAAGTTCCAAAGAATGAATTAATTACTGCAGATAAAGTCTTTGCATTAATCAAATCAATTGGCGTAAACACCTCATTGTCTCTTACATTCATTCTCTCACGGATAGTTCTTGCCATTCTGCTCAATCCAACATTAAATTGGTTTGAAAGCTGCTCACCTACCGTTCTAATTCTTCTGTTACTCAAGTGATCGATATCATCTACATCTACTTTTGAGTTAACTAAAGAAATAAGGTTACTAATAATAGATACAATATCTTCATTAGTTAATACCATTTTATCTTCAGGAATATCTAGTTTTAACCTTCTGTTAATTCTAAATCTACCTACATGTCCTAAACTATACCTTTGGTCAGAGAAAAATAATTTATCAATAATTCCTCTTGCCGTATCATCATCAGGAGCTTCAGCACTTCTTAATTGTCTATATATATGTCTTACTGCTTCAACTTCAGAGTTAGTAGGATCTTTTTGTAAAGTATTATAAACTAAAGCATGGTCTGATGCATTTCCATCATCTTTATGTAATAATATAGAATCGACACCAGAATCTACAATATCAGCAATATGTGATTTATCAATTATAGTATCTCTCTCAAGAATTACTTCATTTCTTTCAATTGGAACTAATTCACCAGTATCTTCATCTACAAAATCATCTACCCAAGATTTCAATACTCTGGCAGCTAATTTTCTTCCAACAACTCTTTTCAATCCACTTTTAGAAACCTTAACTTCATCAGCAAGGTTAAATATCTCAAGAATATCTCTATCACTTTCGTAACCGATAGCTCTTAATAAAGTAGTAACTGGTAATTTTTTCTTTCTATCAATGTAAGCATACATTACATTGTTTATGTCTGTTGTAAACTCAATCCAAGAACCTTTAAAAGGAATTACTCTAGCTGAATATAATTTTGTACCATTTGAATGAAAACTTTGTCCAAAAAATACACCGGGTGACCTATGTAATTGAGAAACAATAATTCTTTCTGCACCATTAACCACAAAACTTCCTTTAGGAGTCATAAACGGAATATTACCGAAATATACATCCTGAACGATAGTTTCAAAATCTTCATGATCTGGGTCAGTACAATACAGTTTCAATTTTACCTTTAAAGGGACTTTAAAAGTTAACCCTCTATTGATACATTCTTCAATAGAATATCTTGGAGGATCAATTGTATAATCAATAAATTCAAGAACAAAATTGTTTCTTGAATCTGTTATTGGGAAAAGTTCTTCAAATGCTTTGTAAAGCCCTTCATTTCTTCTTTCATCTAAGGTTGTACCTATTTGGAAAAAAGATTGAAAACTTTTAAGCTGAACATCTAAAAAATCCGGGAAATTAACCGTATTTTTAATAGATGCGAAATTTATTCTTTGGTTGTTATTTTGTTTGGCCAAGACGGTAAGTTTTAGTTAAAAAAGGGGGTTCTACAAAAAAACGAAAGGGTTTAAACCTTATGTTACCATAAGATTTAAACCTTTTAAATTTTTAAAGAAATTACTTGAGCTCAACTACAGCTCCAGCTTCTTCTAATGCTTTCTGAATTCCTTCAGCTTCATCTTTAGTTACTCCTTCTTTTACTGCTTTAGGAGCACTATCAACGATATCTTTAGCTTCTTTCAATCCTAAACCTGTTAATTCTTTTACAGTTTTAACAACTTTTAATTTTGTAGGACCACACTCTTTCAAGATAACATCAAATTCTGTTTTCTCTTCTGCTGCTGCTTCACCACCTGCTGCTGCTGGACCTGCAACTGCAACTGCTGCTGCTGGCTCAATACCATACTCATCTTTAAGTATAGTTGCTAATTCGTTAACATCTTTTACTGAAAGGTTAACTAATTCTTCTGCGAATTTTTTTAAATCTGCCATTTTATTTTGTTTTAAATTGTTTAATTATTTTAAATGTTGGAAGCATTTCTTATTTATGAAGCCTTTTCTTCTAAGGCCTTTACAATTCCTGAAAGTTTGTTACCACCTGACTGTAATGCAGAGATAACATTCTTAGCTGGAGATTGTAATAAGGTGATAATGTCACCAATCAATTCGTCTTTAGATTTAAGATCAGCAAGAGAAGTTAAGTTCTCATCTCCAATGTAAAGTGACTCCTCAATATGAGCAGCTTTTAAAATTGGTTTTGCATTCTTTTTTCTAAATTCTTGAATTACTTTAGCAGGTCCGTTACCAGCTTCAGCTTGTAAAATTGAAGTGTTACCAATTAACACATCATACAATTCACTAAAGTCAGCTTCATTCTTTTCTAAAGCTTTTTTCAAAAGAGTATTTTTTACAACTTGTAAAGAAACATCTCTTTTAAAACATAATCTTCTTAAAGCACTATTCTCCTCAGCAGTTAAGCCAGAGATATCAGCTAAATAAAAATTATTATTATCATTAAGCATCCCGTCAAGGACCTCAATCATTTTATTTTTTTCTTGTTTATTCATTTTACGCTTTTCTAAATTTATTAAACTAAGGAGTTAGCATCAATTTCTACACCTACACCCATAGTACTTGACATGAAAATACTTTTCACATAAATACCTTTTGCAGCAGAAGGCTTCAACTTAATGATTGTTTGTAATAATTCGTTAGCATTTTCAGCTATCTTATTAGCATCAAAAGAAACCTTAGCAACAGAAGCATGAATTATTCCATTTTTCTCTACCTTAAAATCAATTTTACCTTTTTTAACATCCGAAACAGCTTTTGCAACATCCATAGTTACAGTTCCTGATTTTGGGTTTGGCATTAATCCTCTTGGCCCTAGTACTCTACCTAAAGCACCAATTTTCCCCATAATTGAAGGCATTGTTACGATAACATCAATATCAGTCCAGCCACCTTTAATTTTTTCAATATACTCATCTAAACCAACATAATCAGCACCTGCTTCTTTTGCTTCTGCTTCTTTATCAGCAGAAACTAAAGCCAATACTTTTAGTTTTTTACCTGTACCATGTGGTAAAGAAGCAACACCTCTTACCATTTGATTAGCTTGTCTAGGATCAACTCCTAACCTTACTGCTAATTCTACAGACTCATCAAATTTAGATTTCGCGTTATCTTTAATAATTGCTGAAGCATCTTCAACACTGTATGATTTATTCAAATCAACATTCTCTAAAGCACTTTTTCTATTTTTACTAGTTCCCATTAGTTAAACTATTTTAAATTTTATTTTTTATGAAGGAAAATCTCCCTTAACATTTACCCCCATACTTCTTGCAGTACCAGCTACCATCTTCATTGCTGACTCTACTTTAAAAGCATTTAAATCTACCATCTTATCTTCTGCAATTGCTCTTACTTGATCCCAAGTAATTGTAGCAACTTTCACTCTATTTGGCTCACCTGACCCACTTTTCTTTTTAGCAGCAGCTAAAATTTGTGAAGCAGCAGGTGCAGTTTTAATGATAAATTCAAATGATTTATCTGCAAATACTGTAATTACAACAGGAACAATACTTCCTGCTTTTTCCTGTGTTCTTGCATTAAATTGCTTACAGAATTCCATGATATTCACCCCTTTCGCTCCTAATGCAGGACCAACTGGTGGTGCAGGATTTGCTGCTCCTCCTCTAATCTGTAATTTAATAAGTGCTGAAATTTCTTTTGCCATACTTTTATATTTTTTCTACTTGCATAAAATTTAACTCTAAAGGAGTTTTTCTCCCAAAGATTTTTACCATTAATTTTAACTTCTTCTTTTGCTCATCAATACCTTCTATCTCGGCATTAAAACTATTAAACGGTCCATCAATAACCTTAACCGTTTCTCCAACAACAAAAGGAATACTAACACTTTCATCAGTAAGAGCCATCTCATCAACCTTACCTAATATTCTATTAATTTCACTCTGCCTCATAGGTACTGGCACACCTCCTTTAGTAGCTCCTAAAAATCCTAAAACATTCGTTACATTCTTTAATATGTGAGGAACCTCACCAACTAAATTAGCTTCAATTAAAACATATCCTGGGAAAAAGTTTTTATCTTTACTTACCTTCTTTCCATTTTTAATTTGATACACCTTTTCTGTAGGCACTAATATCTGTGCGACAAAATCTTGTAGCTTTAATCGATCAATTTCTTTCTCAATAAAAGTTACTGTTTTATTCTCTTTACCTCCCATCACTCTAAGGACGTACCATTTCATATTTTCTACCTCTTGCTCCATGCTCTAATTATGAAAATAAACCATAAAATAACTTCATAGCATTACTAAATACTGAATCCATTAGATAAATAATCAAAGCAATTATCATAGTTGCTATCGCAACAACAATCGAACTGCTTTGTAAGTCTGACCAACTTGGCCAACTCACTTTATTCATTAATTCGTCATACGACTCCTTAATATATGTTCCTTTATTTGCCATTTTCTTAATTCTTTATTATCGCACGGGTGGAGAGACTCGAACTCCCAGCCAATAGTTTTGGAGACTACTACTCTACCAATTGAGCTACACCCGTTTACACACAGTAAAGGAAGGTTGAAAATCAACCCTCCTTTAACTGTCAAACTTTATGAATTAACTACTAAAGTAATTTAGTAATCTGTCCAGCTCCAACAGTTCTACCACCCTCACGGATTGCGAACCTTAATCCTTCACTCATTGCAACACCAGCAATTAACTCTACAGTAATTGTTAAATTATCCCCAGGCATTACCATCTCAGTTCCTGTAGGTAAGAAAATCTCACCAGTTACATCAGTTGTTCTGATATAGAACTGTGGACGGTATTTATTGTGGAAAGGAGTATGTCTACCACCCTCTTCTTTTTTCAAGATATAAACCTCAGCTTCAAATTTTTGGTGTGGAGATACAGATCCTGGCTTACAAATTACCATTCCTCTTTTAATATCTGTTTTTTCAATACCTCTTAATAAGATACCAACATTATCACCAGCTTCACCTCTATCTAATATTTTTCTAAACATCTCAACTCCTGTAACAGTTGATTGCAATTTTTCAGCACCCATACCGATAATATCAATAGTATCTCCAGTATTAGCAACACCAGTTTCAATTCTACCAGTTGCTACCGTCCCTCTACCTGTAATAGTAAACACATCCTCAATTGGCATCAAGAAAGGTTTCTCATTTTCTCTTACTGGCTCAGGAATCCAAGAATCAACAGCCGCCATTAATTCTACAATTTTTGGAGTCCACTCTGCATCACCATTCAATCCACCTAAAGCAGATCCAGCAATTACAGGAGTAT
>JBLGCF010000031.1:0-12171 GCA_047617145.1 Thalassomonas sp.
CGTAAATAATGCCACTTGCTCCAATGTGAAAAGAAGGCCTACCAATAATCCAAAGCCAGAAACCTGATATAAAATAAAGCCAAACAAAAAGTTGAGTTGCAATATTCCTGTAAATGGCAAATAACATGCCGCCAAGAATAAGAATAGGATAGCTATTGTTTATCAAGTGAGTAACGTCCTTGTGGATAAAAGGAGAAAATAATATGCCTTTTAAGCCATCAATTGTTTGAGGAAAAACACCAAAACGAATGAAACTAAGGTTAAAATTAACCTCAATAATTTTAACCAACCACATTAGTAGTAAAAACAGAAAGGGGATAAATAATGTGGCTATAATTTTCTTTTTTTCTATTGTGTTCATGGGCTTAAAACTAGCACAATTAATTAATAAATTACAAATTATTTCAACTAAAAAATTGTATTTTTGAGCATATGAAAGCTGAAAAAAAACTCTTCCTTTTAGATGCATTTGCCTTGATTTATAGGGCTTATTTTGCTTTTGCTAAAAATCCAAGAATAAATTCCAAAGGTCTAGATACCTCAGCTGTTTTTGGTTTTGTAAATACTTTAAATGAAGTAATAAATAAAGAAAACCCAAGTCATATTGCGGTGGTTTTTGATAGAAAACAATCTACTCAAAGGCATATTGATTATCCTGAATATAAAGCCCATAGGGAGGCAATGCCTGATGGCTTGCGTGATGCATTGCCCTATATTGACAAATTGTTAGAAGCATTTAATATTCCTAAGTTATTTGTTGATGGTTTTGAGGCGGATGATGTGATTGGTACTTTGGCAAAAAAAGCTGAGAAAGAAGGGTTTAAAACCTATATGATGACTTCTGATAAGGACTTTGCTCAGTTGGTTTCAGATAATATATTTATGTATCGACCAGGAAACAAATGGCAGCCTACTGCAATTTGGGGAATTCCTGAGGTGTTGGAAAAGTTTGATATCCAAAGAGTAGATCAGGTGATTGACTTTTTAGGAATGATGGGCGATTCTGCCGATAATATTCCAGGAATTCCAGGAATTGGTAAAAAATCGGCTCAAAAGTTTTTAAAGCAGTTCGGAACTATGGAGGGTCTTTTTGCAAACTCTCATGAGTTAAAAGGAAAAATGAAAGAGAAGGTTGAAGCTTCAGAAGAAATAGGGCTATTGTGTAAAAAGTTGGTGACGATAATTACGGATGTACCCATTGAGTTTGATGCTCAAGAAATGCTAGTAGTGCCAAGAGATAATCAAAAGATTACAGATTTATTTGAAGAATTAGAATTCAAAACGATATTACAAAGAATACTAGGAACTCCAGCTAATGAAAAGCAAGAAGTAAAAGTTGTTGTTCAACCAAAAGCAGAAACACAAGTTAATATCGGTAGTCAGTTTGATTTGTTTGCCCAACAAGCAGCAATTGTTCCCAAAGAAAATATAAAAAGTAATTATGAATTACTTAATGAAGAAACGAAAATAATAGCTTTAGTAAATACTATTATTAAGCGCGGAAAATTTGCCTTTCAATTGATTACAGATACTAAAGAAGCCTTAACAACTAAGGTGGTTGGAATGAGTATTGTGAGTAGTGAAAATGAAGGATTTTATATTCCTTTTTCAAGTGCAAATTTGGCAGTATTAAAAGTAATTTTTGAGGATTCAACCATTGAAAAGGTGGGGTTTGATTTGAAGTTTGCTATAAAAGTACTTTCCAAAGCAGGGATTGTTGTTTCCGGGAAGTTATTTGATGTTGAAGTAGCGCATTATTTGTTGCACCCTGATATGCGACACAGCCTTGATTTAGTGGCTGAAAATTATTTAGGCAAATCAATAATTGATGAAGTAGGACTGGTAGGAAAAGGAAAAACTAAAGTATTATTTTCGGGTTTAGATCCTGCTAATATTGTTGATTTTGCAGCTGAAAGAGCTAGTATTATTTTTCAATTAGCTACTATTTTTAGTCAAGAGATGCAAGAAGTTGGCGTGCTTGAATTGTTCCAGAAAATAGAAATGCCTTTAAGTTTAGTATTGGCGAAAATAGAAAATGAGGGAATTTCCTTGGATGTAAAGATGCTTGAAAATTACAGCAAGGAGCTAACAGCTGAGTTAGCCGAACAAACTAAAATAATATATGAATTGGCAGAGCAAGAGTTTAATATTGCCTCACCAAAACAGTTAGGAGAAATTCTGTTTGAGAAAATGGAATTAGCTAAGAAACCAAAAAAAACTAAGTCAGGTCAGTATTCTACATCAGAAGAAACCTTGCTTAAATTAAAGGAAACTCACCCAATAATTGAAGCAATATTAAGTTTTAGAGCGATTAAAAAATTGGTTTCAACCTATGTTGATGCTTTGCCAGAATTAGTGAACCCTAATACGAAAAGAATCCATACCACTTTTAATCAGTCAGTAGCAGCAACAGGTCGTTTGTCATCCGTAAATCCTAATTTACAGAATATCCCTATCAGAACCAAAAGAGGAATGAAAGTGCGTGAAGCATTTGTTCCTAGAGATGAAAACTATACTTTAATGGCAGCTGATTATTCTCAGATTGAATTGAGAATTATGGCTTCATTAAGTAAAGATGAGGGGATGCTTACTGCCTTTAATAATGGAGTGGATATTCATTCGGCTACTGCTTCAAAAGTATACAAAGTACCAGTTGAAGAGGTGGACAGGACTATGCGTTCGCATGCAAAATCCGTTAATTTTGGAATTATTTATGGAATCTCAGCTTTTGGATTGTCACAAAATATTGGTATTTCACGCACAGAAGCAAAGGAGATAATTGACAACTATTTTGAAGAATTTCCTAAAGTGAAGGAGTACATGGATTGGTCAATTGAACAGGCTCGTGAGAAGGAATATGTAGAAACCGTAATGGGCAGAAGAAGGTATTTAAGAGAGATTAACTCTAGAAATGCAGTTATGCGTGCGGTTGCAGAGCGTAATGCAATTAATGCTCCTATACAGGGTTCAGCTGCTGATATTGTAAAAAAAGCAATGATTGATGTGCAAACAGAAATGGATAAAAGAGGAATGCAATCCAAAATGTTACTACAAGTACATGATGAATTGGTTTTTGATATGCATAAGGATGAAGCAGAAGAGCTAAAATCCTTAGTAAAGGAAAAAATGGAGCAAGCAGTTACACTGAAAGTTCCTTTAACAGTTGATATTGGTGAAGGAATAAATTGGCTTGAAGCTCATTAAGCTACTCAGCTTTCTTTTTAATAAATAGCAAGTACAAAACTACAAAAGCAATAACTCCAATAAATGATGATCCTGCAGCCTGAATATTTCCAACAGGATCCCATCCCATTATTTTTTCATCAATTAATAATTGTACAATAACTCCTAAACATAAAAACTTAATCCCTATAGATATTGCTGAGATTAATAGTTTTTTAAGACCCGAGAATAAATCACTCATTTATTTTTAATTTAATTATTATGTTGGTAAATATATAAAATAAAATAGCCCTACAATTTGTAGGGCTATTTTAGTTATAATACATCTAGTATTATTTTACTTAGCCGTTAATAGGTTCCATAAAACACATAGACCAACTAATCCTGCAAATCCTGCGCCTCCAAGACCGTTAATAACTGCCATTACATTGTCAATAACAGAAATCCCCATCATAGCCCCTCCTCCAAAAAGGATTTCTACTGCTACTCCAAGACCTAAAATTGTCATGATTAAACCTGATAGCCCCTTAAAGAAGCCGTTCATGTACTTAAATACTCCGTCCATAATTAAAATAATTTAGTTAATACTGATGCCAAACTTAGAACTTAATTGCTTTGTTCCGAATGATTTGTTACTTTTTTCTTTTAGGATAGCCTTTTTGACTCAATTGGATTTTTAATAAGTAAATAAAATTATAAAATACTAACAGACAATAGTTTAGGTGTGTTTTGGGTGCTTTGTAAGCATTGAAATAGCTATGGTTTTAAACATAAACTTGTTAAGAATTACAAGATGTTGTAAATATCTGAAATACAGTACGTAAGAGTGGTTTTGTTAGTAAAAAATCCAGGAAAGGGCTATTTTAAATTAACATCACGAATTGAGAGTATATTTTTGGTGAATTCGCTAAAATTTTGTATAATATAATAGAGCTTTTGAGCTACAATAGTGGTTGTTTCTAGTTCTTTGTTGTTATGATAGCTGGTAAATTTGCTCAATAAGGGGAATAAATGAGCTTTAGTTTCCCTTATCGTTTTCTGCATATTAGTATCTACCACCCCAGGGTGTACCGAGAATATATTCAGTTTTGCATGCTTTTCGGTAGCAATTACCTGAGTAAGCATATCTAGTGCCGCTTTAGTTGCACAGTAGGTGCTCCAAGAAGGAATAGGACTGTTGGCTGCACCCGACCCTATATTAATGAGTAGTTTTTCATCATTAGGATAAGTAGTAATGAACTTATTACATAGTATAGTAGGGGCAACTAAGTTAAGGTTATACTCCTGAATGATATCGCTTGTCTGCTTTTTATCAAAAGGAACAATAGTACCAATGGTAGCGGCATTATTAATAAGCAACACCTCATGCGTATTAATAGTAGGAAATACTAAAGTATTAACTTGGGAAAGGTCGCTTAAATCAATAGGGGTAAAGGTAAAGTTAGGATGATTAATCTTATTGGTACGAGAATACCCATATACTAGATAATCTTCCTTTAGCAGAAGTTCAGCTATAGCCTTACCGATACCACCACCTGTACCCGTTATGAGAGCAACTTTATTCACTTATAGTTTTCCTAGGGCTTGTTCCAAATCAGCAATTAAGTCCTCAATATCCTCAATACCTACTGATAAACGGATTAAAGAATCCACTACTCCTGTTTTTTCTCTTTCCTCTTTTGGAATTGCAGCATGAGTCATAGAAGCAGGATGCCCGCATAAGGATTCAACACCTCCTAAACTTTCAGCTAAAGTAAAGTAGTGTGTGTTAGAAACGACAGTTACGGCATCTGCTAGTTTGTTTCCTTTTAGGTTAAAGGATATCATTCCTCCAAAGTCATCCATTTGTTTTTTAGCAATTTCATGATTTGGGTGCGATTCAAATCCTGGCCAGTATACCTCTCCAACTTTTGGATGAGATTTTAAGAAGTTTGCAATTACCTTTCCATTTTCGCAATGTCTTTGCATCCTTAGGTGTAGCGTTTTTATTCCTCTTAATACTAGGAAAGAATCCATAGGGCCTGGCACAGCACCACAAGAATTTTGTATGAAATATAAGCGTTCGGCTAAGGCTTCATCTTTACAGATTGCAGCTCCCATCACCACATCAGAATGTCCGCCCATGTATTTAGTAAGTGAGTGCATTACAATATCAGCTCCTAAATCCAAAGGTCTTTGTAAGTAAGGAGTTGCAAAGGTGTTGTCTACCACAAAAATAAGGTTGTGCTTTTTTGAGATAGCGCCTAAACTTTCAATATCTACAATATTAAGCATTGGGTTGGTTGGTGTTTCGGCCCAAATCATTTTAGTATTTTCATTGATATAAGATTCTACTTTTTCAGCATTGTCCATTCCCACAAAGTGAAATTTAATACCATAGAATTCGAATATCTTAGTGAAGATACGGTAGGTACCTCCGTACAAATCATTAGTTGAAATTACCTCATCACCAGGGGATAGTAATTTGATGATTGCATCAATTGCTCCAAGTCCACTTCCGAAACATAAACCATGCGTACCGTTTTCCAAAGCAGCCAAGTTTTTTTCCAAAGCACTTCTTGTTGGGTTACCTGTTCGGGAATATTCATACCCTTTATGGTCGCCAGGAGAAGCTTGTATATAAGTTGAAGTTTGGTAGATTGGCGTCATTATTGCCCCAGTAGTTGGGTCAGGTTTCTGTCCTGCATGTATAGTTTTAGTTCCGAATTTCATTATTCTAATTTTTTATATTATTTACTTTCAGCAAAAGTATTAAAAGTTGGAGTAATTAATTTTACTTTTGCTAAAAATTATTCCATTGAATAAAATAGTATTAGCCCATATTTCTTTGTTTGTAGCGAATTTAATTTATGCTGTGAATTACACTTTTGCAAAAGATGTAATGCCTGATTTTATCCAGCCTTCAGGTTTTATTTTACTCAGAGTTACTGGGGCAGTTATATTGTTTTCGCTTTTCTATTTTTTATTTGTGAATGAAAAGGTAGAAAAGAAAGATATTATCCGTTTGGCAATATGTGGTGTTTTTGGAGTAGCTATTAATCAGTTATTATTTTTTGAAGGATTGAATTTAACTACCCCAATTAATGCCGCTATTATTATGACTATTAATCCTGTTTTGGTGATCATAATGTCTGCACTTATTCTGTTTGAAAAAATAAATATTAGAAAAGGAATTGGAATAGCATTGGGTTTGGTGGGTGCTAGTACTTTGATATTGAACGGGGGAAATGTAAGTGGTAATACTGATTATATGCTTGGGAATATGTTTGTTTTTATTAATGCAGCAAGTTATGGATTGTACTTAGTGTTGGTAAAACCTTTGATGCAGAAATACCACCCCATTACGGTTATGTTTTACGTGTTTGCTTTTGGGATATTGTATGTATTTCCCTTTGGTTATACTGAATTAATGGCTGTTGATTGGGTTAGTTTCACGCCAATAATTATTTGGGAAGTGCTGTTTGTGGTGGTGTGTACTACAGTAATTGCTTATTTGCTTAACTCATCTGCATTAAAATTACTTAACCCTTCAACAGTAAGTATTTATATTTACTTGCAACCCGTGTTGGCTAGCCTATTTGCTATATTTAGGGGATCGGACGCTTTAGATGAAATGAAAATTATATCGGCAATTATCATTTTTATTGGGGTGTATTTGGTAAGTGTTCGTCCCTTAAGGGAAAGGAAGAATAAACTTTCTTAAATTTGCAAAAAATATTTTTCTGATGATTCAATCAATGACAGGCTATGGGAAAGCCGAACTAAACCTAACAAATGCTAACTTTACTATTGAAGTAAGGTCGCTTAATTCTAAACAAATAGATGCCAATGTAAAGATGTCTTCTATTTATAGAGATAAAGAAATAGGACTAAGAAAACTACTTTCTGAAAAATTACAAAGAGGTAAAATTGAATTGTCTATTTGGAGGGAATCCTCAGAATCCAATGTGAAATATACGTTAAATACTGAGTTGATAAAAGAGTATTTTTCTCAGGTTGATCAGGTAACAAAAGATTTAGGAATAAATGCTAAGGAGATAATGCCAAGCCTTTTGAAAATGCCAGAAGTATTGGTGAAAGGAGAGGAGAAAGCAGATGATAACGAGTGGGATGAAATAGCAAAAGGAGTGGATACTGCTATTGCAAATATCCTGCAATTCCGAATGGATGAAGGCAAAAAATTAGAAGCCGATATTACTGCAAGGATTAATAAATTAGCCACTTTATTGGTTGAGGTTGCTCCTTTTGCAAGCAGTAGAATAGAAAAAGTTAAGAAAAGTTTAGCAGATAAATTAGCTGAGATAGACACTAAGAATATTGATGAAAACAGGTTTGAACAAGAGCTTATCTATTACTTAGAAAAGCAAGATATTACGGAAGAGCAAGTCCGTTTGGATGCTCACCTGAATTATTTTATTGAAACTATGGAAGCGGACTCTCCTAACGGTAAGAAGCTAGGATTTATAGGACAAGAAATAGGTAGAGAGATAAATACAATTGGCTCAAAATCATCAGATGCAGGAATGCAGAAAATTGTAGTGCAAATGAAAGATGAATTAGAAAAAATTAAGGAACAATTGTTAAACATTCTGTAAGTGGGAAAACTAATCGTTATATCAGCCCCATCAGGAGCAGGAAAAACTAGTATTGTTCATCATTTACTTAAAAGTATGGATGAACTTTCTTTCTCTGTTTCAGCTTGTAGTCGTGAAAAAAGAGACAATGAAACCCATGGAAAAGATTATTACTTTTTAGGTGTTGAGGGTTTTCAGAATAAAATAAAAGAAGATGCGTTCTTGGAATGGGAGCAGGTGTATGAAAACCAGTATTACGGAACTTTAAAATCAGAGATTGAAAGAATTTGGAGTGAAGGAAAAACAGTAATATTTGATGTTGATGTGATAGGAGGATTAAATATTAAAAAGCAATATCCTAAGGAGTGCTTGTCACTTTTCATTATGCCACCATCACTTGAGGTTTTGGCAGAACGATTATTAGGAAGAAGGTCGGAATCGGATGAAAGTTTACACAAAAGGTTGGATAAAGCAGAGGAAGAAATAGCACAAAATCAGGAGTTTGATAGGCTAATACTGAATGATGATTTTGAAATTGCTTGTGAAGAAACAGTTGAGGTAATCACTAACTTTATAAAATCCTAAAATGAAGATAGGTTTGTTTTTCGGAAGTTTTAATCCCATGCATATGGGACATAAAATCATAGCCTCTTATTTGGCAGAATTTTCTGATTTAGAAAAAGTACTTTTCATTGTTTCCCCTCAAAATCCTTTAAAGCAAAAAAAGACTTTATTAGACCAAAACCATAGATTACAAATTATTAGAGCGGAGGTGGAGGATAATCCTAAACTAGCAGTTTCGGATGTTGAATTTAGCATGCCGCAACCTTCTTATACTATTGATACTTTGGTGCGCTTGAAAGAAGAACATCCTGAGCATGAATATGCTTTAATTATGGGAGCTGATAATTTACAGAACTTCCATAAGTGGAAAAATTTTGAACAAATTCTGGAAGAATACTCTATATATGTGTATCCAAGACATGGCTATGAAGTGGAGGGTTCACATGAAAATATCCATTTGATTGAGGGTGTTCCACAGATGGAAATATCGGCTTCATTCATTAGAAACTCGATTAAGCAAGGAAAAGATATTTCGTATTTAATGACTGAGAAAGCATGGGAATATACGGATGAGATGAATTTTTATAAAAAATAGATGACTGTTTTAAAGTACATAATATTTATAGTTTCATGCATAGGGATTTCATCATATAATATTATTGCTGAAACTCAAGAGAGTAAATTTTCTTCTTTGCCAATTAGTACAATAGGTTCTGATTCAACAACACTCTACACAGGCTGGTGGGTGTATGGTGAAGGGCAACACATTTTTAAAGATGAACAGACGCTTGATGAATATGATTTAGTTTTCCCCAATGAAAATATGGAGGAACTAGTTGAATTATACGTATCAGTTTGTGAAATGGAATATTTCCCTATGGAGTGTGAAATGAAAGGAACTTTGACTGGCAACATCCTTACAGTTCAAGCGTTTGAAATTCTCTATATACAAGGTTGTGGGGAGTAGGTATTCGATTTGAAAATAACTAACACCTCACTACTCATATCTGCTTTTCCAACAACTAAGCAACTAAACAAAAATACCCTAACTTTGCAAAAAATAATTCCACAAAAGGAATTCCCCTATGAAATTTGAAGATTTAAACTTACACCCTACTTTACTAAAAGCGGTAGCGGACCAAAACTATATAAACCCAACTGCCATTCAAGCACAAGCAATTCCTTTAATCCTAAAGAATAATGATGTGCTTGGAACTGCACAAACAGGAACAGGAAAAACAGCTGCTTTTGCGTTACCTATTTTACATCATTTGATAAATGAGAAAAGTAATAATAGCGGGAAAACAAAAATAAGAGCTTTAATTGTTACTCCAACCAGAGAATTAGCAATACAGATTGCTGAGAATTTCACTGATTACTCTAAATATAATGACTTAAAAAATACTGTAATTTTTGGTGGAGTAAAACAGATGAAGCAAGTTAAAAGATTACAAGATGGAGTAGATGTATTGGTTGCAACGCCTGGTAGATTGCTGGACCTTATGGGGCAAGGATATATTTCCTTAAAAGATGTTGGTTATTTTGTATTGGATGAAGCGGATAGAATGTTGGATATGGGCTTTATTAATGACATTAAAAAGCTATTGGAAAAATTACCAAGACAAAGGCAATCGCTTTTCTTTTCGGCAACTATGCCAAATAATATCCTTACGCTTTCTAACACGATATTACATAATCCAAAAAAGGTAGCGGTACACCAAGTTTCTACTACTGCCGAAACGATACAGCAGTGTATTTACTATACGAATAAGCATGATAAGAAGGACCTATTATTCCATATTCTGAAAGATAAAAATATCAAACAGATTTTGGTATTTTCAAGAACCAAGCATGGTGCGGATAGAATAGTTCGAAACCTGCAAAAAAATAATATTAAGGCAGCTGCAATCCATGGCGATAAGTCGCAACCCCAAAGACAAAAAGCATTACAGTCATTTAAAAATTATGATATTAGAGTGTTAGTGGCTACTGATATTGCAGCAAGAGGAATTGATATCGATAAGTTAACTTATGTGTTGAATTATGACATTCCTAATGAACCAGAAACCTATGTACATAGGATTGGAAGATGTGGTAGAGCAGGAGAGGCAGGGGTTTCAATTTCAATTTGTGAGCCAGAAGAAAATGTATATGCTCGTGATATTGAAAAATTAATAAAGCTGAAAATTAAAGAAGTTCAAAACCATCCTTTCCCTCAAACGGATAAGCCTATGAATGCTAAGGAAAAAAAGGAAGCCGAAAAGGAAAAAAACAGAAAGAAACAAGAGTTTTTTGCCAACAGAAATAAAAAAAGGAATGCTGGAGGAGGAGCTAATAACCGAAACAAGAGAAGGTAATTTATAATGACTGATAAAACGAATAGTGATAATACTCAGCCCAATAACCCTTTACACGGAATAAGGTTAATTGATATCCTTGAATATTTGGTAGATGAGTACGGTTGGGAAGATTTGGGCTATGAAATAAGAATCAATTGTTTCAATAGTAATCCTTCTATAAAATCGAGCCTTAAGTTTTTAAGAAAAACCCAATGGGCAAGGGAAAAAGTAGAAAATCTTTACCTAAAAACAATTAGGGAGTAAGACTTTCTTAATGAGTATGCGGCACTCCATCTCCATGGGAATGTTCATGTTTGTCATCATGCTCATTAGTCTCTGTTTCAATCTGCTTTTCATGTTGATGATGTGTGTCATCAGTAAAATAACCATTCAGTTGATACCCTAGCAAAAGGATACCTGCTACAACTAGCAGTTTATTTGAAATTTTCGATATTCTATCAAAGGACTTCCCTCTAAGCATTGAAAGCAGTGGAAAAAGGATAATTAAAACTGCTATCTGGCCAAATTCTACCCCTACATTAAAACATAATATTTGTGCTAAGGATAAATTAATTCCTGAAGCAACTGCTACCTCTTGTAGTTTTGTGGATAAGCCAAATCCATGAATTAATCCAAAGACAAAAACCATTAATATTAAGTTGGGGGCATTAATAGAAAAGTACTTTTTAAAACCATCCAGATTTTCAAACCCTTTATAGATAACACTAAAGGCAATGACAGCATCAATTAAATAAGCATTTGCTGTAATGCCGTAAAAAGTGGCAAAAATAAGCGTGATACAATGTGCAATTGTAAAGGCGGTTATGAACTTAAAAATATCAGCATAGTTACTAAGAAAAAACACCACTCCAATTAAGAATAGAATATGATCATATCCTGTGACCATATGCTCTGCTCCAAAATAAATGAAGTCCACTAATGAGGCATCAGCCATAGCATCAATTATGGATTGTGAAACGCCATGAGCCCATCCGATCAAAGGGGTGCATAGTAATAGCAGTAATATTTTTTTCATGTAAATAAAGATAAGTAAAAATATTAAGAGAAAAAAGTCGGGCTAGCAGTACTACATTCTACTAGATATGACAACTCAAAAGGTAACCGAATAGGTCCCTCGCTATTTTATGCATCAGAGTTACACCGCAAATGTATTAAAAAATTATTTAATAACTTTAAGTTCGAGAACAGTAAGACCCACCAAAAATAACCCCACTCAATTGAGTGGGGTTATTTTATGGTTTTAAATAAATTTGCTGAGCATTAGTTGATATTAATACACCCAAACCATTCTCAACATTTGAATAAACAGGAATCACCTCACCTCCAAATATACTCAACTCGCCTTTTTCTCTATGATCACCTAATGAATTATAATAACTATAAGTATTATCACTAAAAGTAGAGAATTGGATGATAATAGTATCACAATCAGCATACTTAAGATCAGAAATTACATCTAATGTAATTGTTTTTTGCTGCCCATTAAATAA
>JBLGCF010000032.1:0-11946 GCA_047617145.1 Thalassomonas sp.
AGCAAGTTTTGGTTCTAACATTGCCATTTGAAAGATCTCATTTCTTTTCTTTTCTCCTCCTGAAAATCCTTCATTCATATTTCTTGATAAATATCCTTTATCAATACTTAACAATTCCATTTTCTCTCTCAACTTTTTCAATAATTCTTTAGCTGGCATAGGATCTAACCCTGCAGCTTTTCTTCTTTCGTTAATGGATGTTTTAATAAAGTTAGAAACTGAAATCCCTGGAATTTCTACTGGATATTGAAACGATAAAAACACTCCTTTATGTGCTCTTTCTTCAGGGGTAAGGTCCAATAAATCTACTCCTTCAAAATCTATTTCTCCACCTTCCACTTCATATTCTTCTTTGCCTGCAATTACAGTGGCAAGTGTACTTTTTCCCGAACCATTTGGGCCCATAATAGCGTGTACTTCTCCTGCTTTAATTTCAAGGTTTATTCCTTTTAGGATTTGATTGTTTTCAATTCCTGCTTTTAAGTTGTTTATCTTTAACATTTTGGTATTTTTAACCTACTGAACCTTCTAGGCTGATTTCTAATAATTTTTGTGCTTCTACCGCAAACTCCATTGGTAATTGGTTTAATACATCCTTGCAATATCCATTTACGATAAGTGCAATTGCTGCTTCAGTTCCAATCCCTCTTTGGTTACAGTAGAATATTTGATCTTCTCCAATTTTTGAAGTAGTTGCTTCATGCTCTACTTTGGAAGAGCTATTTTTTACCTCAATATACGGAAAGGTGTGTGAACCACATTTATCTCCCATTAATAAAGAATCACATTGCGAGAAATTTCTTGAGCCAGTAGCTCCTTTAGATATCTTCACTAATCCTCTATAATTTCCGTTACTTTTTCCTGCTGATATTCCTTTTGCAATAATGGTACTCTTGGTATTTTTCCCAAGATGAATCATTTTTGTACCTGTATCGGCTTGTTGTAAATTATTGGTGACCGCTACCGAGAAAAACTCTCCAATGGAATTATCACCTTTCAAAATACAAGAAGGATATTTCCAAGTTACAGCAGAGCCTGTTTCTACTTGTGTCCAAGAAATTTTTGCATTTTTATGACAAATACCTCTTTTGGTTACAAAGTTGAAAACCCCACCAACACCCTCAGAGTTCCCTGGGTACCAGTTTTGTACGGTAGAATATTTTATGTCCGCATCATCCATTGCAATAAGCTCTACTACTGCTGCATGTAATTGATTTTCGTCTCTCATTGGAGCTGTACAGCCTTCTAAATAACTCACTTGACTGCCTTCATCAGCAATCAATAATGTTCTTTCAAACTGTCCTGTACCTGCTTCATTAATTCTGAAATAAGTTGAAAGTTCCATAGGGCATTTCACTCCTTTAGGAATATAACAGAATGAACCATCAGAAAATACAGCTGCATTTAAGGCAGAAAAGAAATTATCTCTAGTAGGGACAACACTTCCTAAATATTTCTGCACCAATTCTGGATGATCTTGAATGGCGTCAGAAATAGAACAGAATATAATTCCTAAATCTCCTAGCTTCTCTTTGAATGAAGTAGCAACTGAAACAGAATCCATTACAATATCCACTGCCACATTAGCTAATTTATTTTGCTCGTCAATGGAAATTCCAAGCTTATCAAACATCTTCTTCATTTCCGGATCCAAATCATCCAAGCTGTCTAAAACAGGCTTTTGTTTTGGTGCCGAATAATAAATTACATCTTGATAGTTTGGCTTTGCATAACTTACATTAGCCCATTCTGGCTCTTCCATTTCCAGCCAAGCTTTGTAGGCTTTAAGTCGGTAATCCAACATCCATTCTGGCTCATTTTTCTTTGCAGAAATAATACGCACTACATCTTCAGAAAGTCCTTTTGGAATAGTGTCTGACTCTATGTCAGTTGTAAATCCATATTTATATTCGGTTGTCGTTACCTTTTCTAGTAACTTATCTTCCGATTGCTGCCTTTTTTCACTCATTTATTGTAATTTTTATAGAGAAAAACTTTCCCCACATCCACAAGTTCTACTTGCATTTGGATTATTAAATACAAATCCTTTTCCGTTTAATCCGTCTGAAAATTCTAAGGTAGTTCCTACAAGGTATAAAAAACTCTTTTTATTTATCAAAAGTTTAATATTATTGTCTTCAATAAGCTCATCATCTTCATTTTTGTTGCCATCAAAGTCTAATTTGTAGCTCAAACCAGAGCATCCTCCACTTTCTACACCAACTCTGACAAATGAATTTTTACTTCCATCACCATCTAGTAAGTGCACTAATCTATCTCTTGCTGAATCACTAATATTTATCATCTTATTTTTATTTAATCTAAATGTATGCAAAGCTACAAAAATGATACCATTTAATACCTATCTTTGCAGCATGAGTTTACTTGAAGAAAAATCGCAAAATACTACTCCAATTTCTGAATTAGGAGAGTTTGGTTTAATCGACCATTTAACTAAGAATATAAAGATTAAAAATAAGAGCATTATAAAAGGTGTGGGTGATGATGCAGCTGTAATTGATATGGGGTATAAATACCAATTAGTGAGTACTGACATATTAGCTGAAGGAGTTCATTTTGATTTAGCATACACTCCTCTTAAGCATTTAGGTTATAAATCAGTTGCCGTAAATGTGTCAGATATTTGTGCTATGAACGGGCAGGCAAAACAAATTACAGTTGGCTTAGCCATGAGTAATCGTTTTACTGTTGAGGCTTTGGATGAATTGTATGAAGGAATCTATTTGGCTTGCGAACATTATGGGGTAGATGTAGTAGGTGGAGATACTACTTCATCAACTTCAGGGTTAATGATTAGTATTACGATTTTAGGAGAAGTAGAAAAAGATAAAGTAACCTATAGGAGTGGTGCTCAGGCAAATGATTTAGTAGTATGTACTGGTGATTTAGGGGGTGCTTATTTAGGACTTCAACTTTTGAATAGAGAAAAAGACATGTTCAAAGAGAACCCAACTATGCAGCCTGACCTTACTGGCAACGATTATGTGTTAAGAAGACAGTTAAAACCAGAAGCAGGAACTAAGTATATTAGTATTTTAAAGGAATTGGATATTATTCCTACTTCAATGATTGATGTTTCTGATGGGCTTTCTTCTGAGGTTTTGCATTTAGCAAAATCATCAAATGTTGGAATTACCATTCATGAAGACAAAATTCCTGTTGACTATACGGCTATGAACTTAGCGAATGAATTTAATATGAATCCTATATTTTGTGCTTTAAGTGGTGGGGAGGATTATGAATTGTTGTTTACCGTTAGTCAAGCTCATTATGACAAACTAAAAAAAGATGCTGACTTTACTATTGTTGGTTTTGTTACTGATAAAAGTGAAGGTAATAATTTTATTGCCAATGATGGTAGCTCGCATCCGTTAACCGCTCAGGGTTGGGATGCTATGAAAAAATAGTTGGACTCATAAGTATTATTTTGACATACTAAGCTAGTAGGACTAGTAATTAGTATTGATATTTTATTTTGGGAGAATAAGAAATTAGTTTTTACGATTTTTTTTTCTTGTTTTTCTGTTTTATCTTTACCAAGAACTTAGCAATAATTAGCATGAAAAAATATTTTCTTATAACATTAGTATTTGTAGCGTTTCAGGTAAACGCGCAAGTAGCTAATGTGCATTTATCTTTTGGTGCGGCAGAGGTATTGCATCCTTCTCAGGTAAATGAAGATGACATGATTTCCTATTCTTTTTGGATGGTAAATACAGGGAATATCCCTTTAGCTTCTTCAATTGATATCCTTATTGCGGTAGATACTTCTTTTATAGCAAGGAGTTTGGGCGATTTTATGGATATTGATTCTGTGCTTTCTCCAAACGACTCTATCTTTATTGTGGTTTGGGATCATGCTTGTTCTGCACAATATAGTATGGGAGATAATATAGTCGTAATTTGGCCTAACTTTTATACTCCTTACCCTTCTACATCTGATGAGTTTGTAGGGAACATACATGTGAGTTCACTTACAAGTGTACAGCAAAAACAAAGTGATGGATTTAATGTGTATCCTAACCCTATTTTAGAAACGGCTATTGTTAAAACTCAGCAACACATAAGTACCTTTAAGATGATTGATATTTTAGGGAATGTGGTACGCTATGCTGAAAATGTACAAGATAATTTTATTGCAATACACAAAAACGAATTAGAAAGTGGAATTTATTTTATTGAAATAAGAATGGGCAAAACAACACAAATTAAAAAAGTAATAATTAAATAATTATGAAAATGAAAACAACAACAATTAAAAATGTGGCATTATTATTAGTAGCGATACTAATGATATTTGCAAGAAGCGTGACTGCTCAAACAGTCTGTATAGATCCTAATTTAATTGATTCTACTGCATTTTGTACTATGATTTATAATCCTGTTTGTGGTTGTGATAGTGTTACTTATGCAAATCCTTGTGTGGCTGAAAACTATGCGGGAGTAACCTCTTATACTTATGGTGCCTGTGGAAGCACGAGTACTTCATGCCAAGCTTCTTTTACAGCTATGAATATTGGCTTTAACCCGAATGCAGTGCCAGTGGTTATGCAGTTTACTGATATGTCATCAGGAAATGCAAATAGTTGGACTTGGAATTTTGGTGATGGAACAACAGGAACAGGGCAAATGCCAGTTCATTCTTATGCTGTGCCAGGAATTTACCTTTCTTGCTTAACAATTGAGGAAATAGATGCGAACGGTACGATAGTATGCACGGACACTTACTGTGATAGTATATGGGCAGATACTACTGGAATTAACCCTCCCCCGTTTTGTTATGCTGACTTTACCTCTACACAGGTTTCTGCTTCTGATAGTACATTCTTTACTAATCTTTCTGCAGGAACAAGTGCAACAACTTCTTATTTCTGGGATTTTGGAGATGGTACTACTTCAACAGATGAAACCCCAGTGCATTTGTATGCAACTTCAGGTTGGTACTATGTGTGTTTAACTATTATGGATTCAACTAATAATTGTTATGACACTTATTGCTATAATTTAAATATTGTGATTGCATCAAGTGGCGGTTGTCAGGCTTATTTCTATGGAATGCCAAACCAGATGATTTCTAATTCTTATGATTTCTTTGATTATTCATCAGGCAACCCAACAAATTGGTTGTGGGACTTTGGAGATGGGACTACTTCTACATTACAAAACCCATCCCACATGTATACTAACACAGCTTCTGGATTATATCAAGTTTGTTTAACGATTGAAGAATATGATCCTGCAACACAAGCTCTAATTTGTACTGATACTTATTGTGATAGTATTTACTTGATGAATCAACCTTTTTCATGTCAAGCAGATTTTTATGCGCAAGATTTGGGAAATAATGAAGCAATGTTTGCAAATACATCTTATCCTCAATCAGGTTTAATGTCTACTGTGGATATTGACTATGGTGATGGTACTATAGGATATGGTATTTCATCAGCTGTGAATCACACTTATACTATTGCTGGCACTTATTATGTTTGTGTAACAGTTACGGAATATGATGCCTTTCAAGCCGTGCTTTGTACCGATACTTATTGCGATTCAATAACAGTTACTTCAGGAATTATGCCTTGTCAAGCTGATTTTTGTGCAATTCAAGATTCTACTGTGATTATTACTCAAAACCCAAATGGGACAACAACTACCACAATTGGGGATGCTTTCTTTTTCTGTGATTTATCTACTCCTGTAAATATGATCCAGTCTTGGCAATGGGATATGGGGGATAATGGTGCGGGACAATATTTGCAGAATACATCCTCTACCTCACAAATGCCAGTTTATGAATTTGATACAAATGGGGTATATAATGTATGTTTAACAATTACAACAATGGGTGGACTATGCACTTCTACTACTTGTGATAGTGTTAATTTTTCAATGATGCAAGGACAAACAGCAGTTGAGGAGGTAAGTGCTTTTGAATCTCTTAAGTTGTATCCTAATCCTGTAAGTGATAGACTTACAGTTAATTTAATATCAAATACGAATGGTAATTTATCTATCCGATTGGTTAATATGATGGGGCAAACCTTATCCTATGAGAATATAACAATATTTAATGGAGCTATTAATCATAGCTTGGATGTATCCGAAATTGCGAATGGTGTTTATTCTGTTGAGGTGGTTCTCAATCGAGAGAAGCAGCACCAAAGAGTGGTGATTAGCAGGTAATACCTGTGGTTAATTGGTTTGAAAAAAGGGGCTGTGGTAGCCCCTTTTTTTTATTGCATGATTATCTCTAATTTTACAGCAGACTCTTTAGCCAAACGTTATAGTTGATGACATCAATATCGTCTGCCTGTTCGTTATCAATTATTGTACTCAATTCCGTTATTTTCTTTACTAGTTTTTTGTCCTGGCTAACGTTGTTACAGTAAATTAATAAATCAATAATATCAATTAATTGTTTGTCTCTTTTAAAATTTTCATCTTTAAGCAAAGCTTTAAATGTTTTTTTAATGTATTTGATTTTCCCATCAATTATATCAGTTTGATTTAGGTCGTAACGAACAATTAATTCAGCAACATGAATTTTAAGTTGAAATGATTTACCAATATTTACAAAATCATCCTGCAATACAAGTCGTGATAAATTTTTAGCTGATAGTGATAATTTATTTTGATCATAATATATTAGGGCAGTATTCAGATAAATAAATACTGAAAAAGTAGGAAGCTTTTGAATAACATCATTGTTTTTAGCTTCTTTTAATACTGCTAAGGCTTTATCTTTATCGGATAAGGAGTAGTTGATAACTAAAGAATTGTAATAGTAAAATAGGTATTTATCCTTTAAGAACCCCTCATGCTCATTCATGCTGATTTTTAATTTCTCAGCATAAACTAATGACTGTTTGTATTTATGCGTTTTAAATAAACAATTGGTTAAATAAGTAAGCATGGTTAGCTTTTGCTCATGATTGGATTTTGTGAATATTTTATCACGATTAAATTCTTTAAGAGTATAAATAAGATATTCTTCAAGGGCTTTAAAATCGTGTTGTTGCAATAGAATCCTGCTTACTACTTGATAAACCTTTACTTTAAACTTTGCACTTTTTGGAATTTTTTCATTTTTTGAAAAACTATTTAGTGTTTTTTGAAGAATTTCATTTACAGACTCATCATTTTTTGAAAAATTCTGAGCAGTTTTTATTCTATACAACACAGCTGCTAGTAACAAATCTATTTCTTGTTCCCAGTTTAATTGTTCATTGTTATTCCTTTTCTTTTTAATATATTTCTCTACATCTATGGATATCATATCGTAAGAAAGTTTTAATATATCAGAGTAAATAATAGAGAGTAGTTCAAATGCTTCAATGTTTTCTGCCTCCTTTTCGGCTTTTTGCAAATAATGAAAGGAGAGTTTTACATTACCTTTTCTTTTATACACTCTTGACAATAGCACGAAATGTAGGATAAAAATATCCTTTTCCTTACTCATGTGTTGTAGCATCATACTTTTGTTCAGGTCTTTATAAAGCCTGTTTTTAAGTTGATAGAAGCTATTTTTATTGTCTTGGTAAAGCTCATCCGCAATTATTTGTTCATCATATTCTCCTCCATTTTGTTTAATAAAATCAAACAAAACAATATCTTTACGAGTATCACCACTATTGGTGCGTCCTGCAAAGAGTTTGTAAAAGCGACTTTCCTCTTTGTTTAAGGAATTGATAATTTCAAATAAAATGTTCATTTTCTTACTTTTGAACGGCTAAGATAATTTAATATTGTTTAGGCTGCTTGAAATACTTAAGAAAAAAATTCTTATTATTGCTGTATGAATTTAAGACAGATTATAATTATTTTCTTTTTAGGGAGCGCCACTTTTACTAGTGGTCAGAATATTTCTCTTTCTTTTTCGTCAAATAATATTTCCCTTCCTGATACTATTGATATAGGTGATACAATTTGTTATAACCTTTGGGTAGTAAATGATGGAAATACAGTAATTACTGATTATATTGCGCTTGAAGCTGCAAGATTTTGTCAGAGTCAAGGTCTTGTTAGTCAGAGAGAAATAGCCCATATTAACCCAGGAGCCTTATTTCCTGGCGATAGTATTAAGCTTCCTTCAGGTTTGTTTTATGAGGTGGTACAGCAGCAAAATTATTTAATAGGAGATAATATTGTAGTTATCTGGCCTAGGGTTGAAATTTTCGGACCTCAGGTAAATGAGCATGTTACAGTAGAAATACATGTTCAAAATAATTCAATGATTAGTGGAGTAAAAGATGCTGCTAAAAGTGAGCGGAATTTTTTCTACTTTTCAGATAACACTATCCAGTTTATAAATGAATTTGAAGTATTAGAAGTTGCGTTATACAATATGCTAGGTGCTGAAGTGTATAAGTTAAGCTCTCCATTAAAGGTAATTAATTTACAGAACATGCCTGTTGGCACCTATTTTATGATTGCTCGCTTAGCAAATGGTACCATTAAGAAAGAGAAAATAATAGTACAATAATTTATTTGGACACCTAAGATTTATCTATTCATCAAATCTTCTATCTCCTCTGCTTCAATAGGAATATTCTTCATTAAATCATCTGGTCCGTTAGCTGTAACTAGGATGTCATTTTCTAATCGGATACCTAATTCTTCTTCCAAAATATAAATTCCAGGTTCACAAGTAAATACCATCCCTTCTTGCATTGGAGTTGCAAAGTCACCAACATCATGCACATCTAGTCCTAAATAGTGAGAAGTACCGTGCATAAAATATTGTCTGAATAATGGATTTTTAGGGTCTTGTTTTTGAACATCATGCTTGTCTAATAATCCTAAAGTAATTAATTCTGATTCCATCATTTCCCCTACTTCCTTATGGTATTCAGCAATAATTGTTCCAGGGCGTAACATATTAGTAGCTTCTTTCATTACATGTAATACTGAATTATAAACTGCTTTTTGTCTATCAGAAAACCTTCCGTTTACAGGAACAGTTCTTGTTAAGTCAGAAGCGTAATTAGCGTATTCAGCTCCAAAGTCCATTAAAAGGATATCACCATCCTTACAGGCTTTATTGTTTTCAATATAGTGCAATACACATGAGTCAACTCCAGATCCAATAATGGGTTGATAAGCAAATCCATTCGAACGATTTTTTAGAAATTCATGCATCAACTCAGCTTCAATTTCATATTCCATTACTCCTGGCTTAATGAAGGGAAGTATTCTTCTCACTCCTTTTTCCGTAATGTTACAAGCGTTTTGCATAAGATTTATTTCAAAATCTGATTTAATAGACCTTAATTCATGCATAATAGGAGCAACTTCTTTTATCTCCTTTACTGAAAATTGTTCTGTAATTTGCTTTCTGAATCTATCATCTCTAGTTTCTACTTCTGAGGCCGCACGGCTATGGATGTTTCTGTTCAGATAAATAGCATCTGCTTTTTCAAGTAATTCTTTTAGTTTACTGTCTAATTCTTCTAACCAATACACTGTTTGTATTCCGGCAGTTTTAAGGGCTCCTTCTTTTGTCAGCTTTGCGCCTTCCCAAATAGCAATGTGCTCATTTGTTTCCTTCAAAAATAAAACTTCCCTTTGCGATTCATCAGGATGGTTTGGAAAAATTACCAATACACTTTCCTCTTGGTCCACACCGCTTAACCAAAATAAATCATTGTTTTGGCGAAAAGGCATAGTGCCATCAGCATTAGTTGGCATTACATCATTTGCATTGAAAATAGCCACTGTATTAGTTGCTAATTTTGCTGAAAATAGCTTTCTATTTTTGATAAATAGTTGGCTGTCAATTGGTAAGTATTTCATCTGTTATTTTTATAATGAAGCCAAAGGTAGTAAAAATAAGCCTTATATATAATGATTATGAATTACAAAAGGGGTTGTTTATTTCCATAATGAACCTTACATTTACCGCTTAATATTATAAAATAATAAAATGAGTAAAGGATTGTCAAGTTCTTCAGTTGGAAGAAAAGTATTAATGGCCTTATCAGGTTTTTTCTTGTTGGTTTTTTTAATGCAACATTTTGTAATCAATTTATTTTCGGTAATAAGTGCAGACTTATTTAATGAGACTTCTCATTTTATGGGGACAAATGGGTTAATTCAATTTGTAATGCAGCCAGTATTGCTATTTGGTGTTTTGTTCCATTTAGGAATGGGTATTTATTTGGATTTTAAAAACAAAGCTGCTCGCCCTATTAAATATGCAATGGATAAGCCATCAGAAAACTCAAATTGGATGAGTAGAAATATGATCATTACAGGAGTAATGATTATGTTATTTTTAGGATTACACTTTTACGATTTTTGGTGGCCAGAAATAAATCATAAGTACATAAATGTTTTACCTGAAAACCCAACACGGTATTTTGACGAATTACAACATAAATTTCAAGATTTAACAAGAGTAAGTATTTACTGTGTTTCTTTTTTATTCTTAGCATTGCATTTAGCGCATGGTTTCCAATCTTCTTTTCAATCAGCAGGATTTAATCACAATAAATACACTCCAATTATTAAGAAATTAGGAACATTATATGCAATCCTAATTCCAGCAGGATTTGTGTTTATTGCTTTATTCCATTATTTTACTCAGCTTTAAAAAATTAAAAACATAAACTATGTCAGTTTTAGATTCTAAAATACCTGAAGGTCCATTAAAAGACAAATGGACCAATCATAAAAACCATATTAATTTAGTAAACCCAGCAAACAAAAGAAACATTGATATTATTGTTGTTGGTACTGGTTTGGCAGGAGGTTCTGCTGCTGCATCACTTGCTGAAATGGGATATAATGTAAAGTCTTTTTGCTATCAAGATTCTCCAAGAAGAGCGCATTCTATTGCAGCACAAGGAGGGATTAATGCAGCAAAAAATTATCAAAATGATGGAGATTCTGTTTACCGATTGTTTTATGATACGGTAAAAGGAGGGGATTACAGGTCGAGAGAAGCAAATGTGCACCGCTTGGCAGAGGTTTCAGGAAATATAATTGACCAATGTGTAGCACAAGGAGTCCCTTTCGGTAGAGATTACGGTGGGCTTTTAGATAATCGTTCGTTTGGAGGAGTATTGGTTTCTAGGACTTTTTACGCAAAAGGACAAACAGGTCAACAGTTATTATTAGGTGCTTATTCAGCACTAAACAGACAAATTGCAAAAGGAAAAGTTACAATGTACAATCGTCATGAGATGGTTGAATTGGTAAAAGTGAATGGAAAAGCAAGAGGAATTATTGCTAGAAATTTAGAAACTGGAGAATTAGAAAGACATTCGGCACATGCTGTTGTTATTGCTAGTGGAGGGTACGGAAATGTATTTTTCTTATCAACTAACGCAATGGGATCGAATGCAACAGCCGCTTGGAAAATTCATAAAAAAGGAGCGCATTTTGCAAATCCTTGTTATACTCAAATCCATCCAACTTGTATTCCAAGAAGTGGTGAGCATCAATCTAAACTGACTTTGATGTCAGAGTCATTAAGAAATGATGGTAGAATTTGGGTGCCAAAAAATATGGAGGATGTATTGGCTATCCGTGAAGGGAAATTAAAGCCAATTGATTTATCAGAAGATAAAAGGGATTATTATTTAGAAAGAAGATATCCTGCATTTGGAAATTTAGTTCCAAGAGATGTGGCATCAAGAGCGGCAAAGGAAAGATGTGATGCTGGTTATGGAGTAAATGAAACAGGAGAGGCTGTGTATTTAGATTTTGCATCTGCAATCCAAAGATATGGGAAACAAGAAGCGGCAATTTCAAGAATGGAAAGACCTTCTGATGAAGATATTTTAAAATTAGGAGAAGCAGTTATTGAATCAAAATACGGTAATCTTTTCCAAATGTATGAAAAAATTGTTGCTGAAAATCCGTACAAAACCCCTATGATGATTTATCCTGCGGTACATTATACTATGGGTGGAGTTTGGGTAG